>JBJTIJ010000001.1:0-3072 GCA_046094945.1 Planctomycetia bacterium
GCCGCGCTACCTCGAGCGGCTCTGCGAGCGCCTGCAGCCCAAGGTGCTGGTGCCGCTGCACCACGACGACTTCTTCCGCCCGCTGGCCGAGCCCCCGCGCCCGCCACGAGCGCGGCGGCGAAGTCGGCGCGCGCGGGGCAGTTGTGGCGCGAGACCGCGTCGGGCAGCACGCCCAGCACCACGCGTCGCGGGCTGCTGCTGCCGGTGAGCGTGGCGATGCTCGTGCCGCGCGGCCCCGAGGTGGCCTCGCGCGCCTCGGCCTTGAGCAGGCGCGCCCACGAGGCGCCGCGCAGGGCCTTGTCCACCCAGCCTGCCCGCAGGGCGCGCTGCGGGGCCAGCAGCAGCAGCGTGTCGATGGGGGCGCCGCGCGTGCCGGCGAGGGACTGCTCGGGCGAGGCGGCAAAGGTGAGACGCGTCATGGGGCCTCCACGGTGGGGAGAGAGCGCAGGGGAGCGTGCGGCAGGCATGCTGCAGCAGGGAAGGAGCGGCGGCGCAGCGTACCCTTGGACGCTGACGCCGCCTGCCGGCCGGGCTCCTGCCACCGGCGTGCGCCCACCACCCATGACGCAGGCCACGCCCGCCCTCGATGCCGCCCGCCTGCGCGCGGCGCTGGCCCTGCCGGCCTTCGACGGCCGCGCGGCGCAGCGTGCGCTGGAGCCGCTGTTCCGCGGCCTGCCGCCGCCGGCGCGCCGCAGCGAGCCGCCGCGCGACGGTGCCGCGCTGCTCTACGCCTGCCCGGGCCCCGAGGGGCTGGTGTTCCCGCTCACCCTGCGGCGCGAGGATCTCGCCGAGCACCGTGGGCAGGTCTCGCTGCCCGGCGGGCGGCCCGAGGCGGGCGAGGCGCTGTGGGAGGCCGCGCTGCGCGAGGCGCGCGAGGAGGTGGGCCTGCGTGCCCGCGAGGTGGAGCGGCTGGGCGTGCTGGCGCCCGTCTACATCCCCGTCTCGCACACGCACCTGCACGTGCACGTGGCACTGGGCCCCGCGCAGGCGCAGTGGGTGGCGCAGGCCTCCGAGGTGGCCCGCATCGAGGTGGTGGCGCTCGGCGGCCTGCTCGACCCGGCGCGCCGTGCGATCCGCGTGCGCCACCTGCGCGGCGCCGACCTCGAGGTGCCCACCTTCCTGCTGGGCGGCCTGGAGGTGTGGGGCGCCACGGCCATGGCGCTCAGCGAGCTGGCCGAGCGCCTGTGGGCGGCGCCCGCGCCGTAGGCGCGCAGGGCTGCCGGCGCCGTCGGCGCGCAACCCTGCCCGCGCCGTAGGCGCGCAACCCTGCAGGCGCCGCAGGCGCGCAGGGAAGCCGGCGCCGCAGGCGCGCAGGGAAGCCGGCGCCGCGGCGTCCTACGGGTGCGCGCCCCGGCCCTCGAGCCGCGCCACGCGCTCCTCCAGCGCGGCCAGGCGCTCCGCGAGCTGCTCGAGGTGTTGCGCCTCGGGCGCGGCAGCCGGCGTGGCCGGCGCGGCCGGCACGCGGGCGGGAGCGGGGCTGCGGGCGGCCGCCGTCGCGCTGCCGGTGGCCGGCGCCTCGTCGGCGAGGCCCAGCAGGTGCGTCCAGCGCGGCGCGCGCTCGCCGGGCCCGCGCTCCAGCCGCCGCACCAGCGGCACGGGGCGCGCGGCCAGCGCCGCCAGCCGCTGCTCGACCTCCTCCAGCGTGCCCTGCGCGTGCATGCGCTCGGCGCGCGTGCGCAGCTCGCCGGCGGCCTGCGCGCCGCGCAGCAGCAGCTCGGCCAGCAGGGCGAGGCTGGCGGCGTCCACGCCCAGCCGCTGGCCCGCCTGGTGGCTGTACCGGCGCACGCGCCCGCCCTCGCGGTCGTGCTCCAGCACCCAGCCGCCGGCCATCAGGCTGCGCAGCCCGGCCTCCACCTGGCTCTCCTGGATGTTCGTGTGCGGGTCGCGGTTGTTCTTCTGGTTGGCGCCCAGAACGAGGCTGTTGACCGTCAGCGGGTACGCGTCGGGCACCGTGCGCTCCTTCTCCACCAGCACGCCCACCAGCCGCTGCTCCAGCGTGTCGAGTTCCGGCTTCATGCGCACCTCCCGCCGCGTGCCGCCCGCGCGGCCCGCTGCCGCAGGACGCTACCAGCCCGCGGGCCCCGGCGGCCCTGGCGGCCCGCGGACCCTACCAGTGCGTGGCGGCCATGCGCACGGGGCACCACAGGCGCGTGCCGTGCGTGCGCTCGACGGCCGCGGCCTCGGCGAGGAAGGCCTGCCAGCGCAGCGTGGCGATGGGGCGCGGGGGCTCGGCCAGCGGGCGGAAGAAGTCGTCGTGGTGCAGCGGCACCAGCACCTTGGGCTGCAGGCGCTCGCAGAGCCGCTCGAGGTAGCGCGGCGTGCCCTTGCGCGCGGCCAGGCAGGCCAGCAGCACCTCGGCCGGGCGCTGGCGAGCCAGCGCGGTGTCGTCCAGGCCCGCGCTGCCCTGCACGTGCAGGGCGCGCCCGCCCACCTCCACGCGCCAGGCCAGCACCTCGCCGCGCGGGAAGCGGAAGGGCGTGCGCGGCAGGCCCGGGGCGTCGAGCCCGAGGCGGTCGATGGCGCCCAGCACGGGCACGTGGCCGTGCTCGGCGGCCAGCGCCTCGACGCGGAAGGGGCCGGCCTGCAGCACCACGCCGTCCTGCGCCGCCTGCAGGCGCGCGGGCTCGACGCCGTGGCGGCGGCACAGCTCCACCACGGTGGGGCCGCCCACGATGCGCGCCGCGGGCGAGGCCTCGGCCACGGCGGGCAGGTCTTGTGCGTGGTCGTGGTGCGCGTGGCCCACGAACACGGCCGCGAGGCCGCTGAAGTGCTGCGCGACGGCGGCGCGGTCGATGCGCGGCGCGCGCAGCAGCGTGGCCCACAGGCCCGGGCGCGTCACGAAGGGGTCGAAGGCGATGCGCGTGCCCTGCGCCTCCAGCACGAGGCCGGCCACGCCCGTCCAGGTGGCCGTCACGCCCAGCCGCCCGGCGCCCGCCAGCGGCCAGGGCTCGGCCACGGTGGGGAACGGCGTGCGCGCGGCAGGCCGCAGGGCCTCGCCGCCGCCCAGCGCGCAGGCCAGGCACATGCGCTAGGCCGGCGTGCCGGCCGCGCGGGCCGGCGCCCCGGGCGGCG
>JBJTIJ010000002.1:0-6682 GCA_046094945.1 Planctomycetia bacterium
TGTCCGTGGCGCACAGCTTGGCGATCGCGCGGCGGGCCTGCGTGGCGGCCAGCATCACCGAGCTGCCCGCGGGCACCGTCACGCGCACCCCGTCCACCTCGAGGGTGATGGGGGGGCCCGGTCGAGGCTCCTATACTCCGGGCGACCCGGCGCGCATGGCCTGCCGGCATGCCGGCGCACGCGCGCCGGAGAGGAGCCCCTCCCATGTGGTCCGAACTGCGCGGCCTGAAGGACGGCATCGACTGCGGCACGCCGCCCCGTGACGGCCCCCCCATCACCCTCGAGGTGGACGGGGTGCGCGTGACGGTGCCCGCGGGCAGCTCGGTGATGCTGGCCGCCACGCAGGCCCGCCGCGCGATCGCCAAGCTGTGCGCCACGGACACGCTCGAGGCCTTCGGCAGCTGTCGCGTGTGCCTGGTCGAGATCGAGGGCCGCAACGGCTTCCCGGCCAGCTGCACCACGCTGGTGGCCGAGGGCATGAAGGTGCGCACGCAGTCGGAGCGGCTGGCGCGGCTGCGCAAGGGCGTGCTCGAGCTCTACCTGTCGGACTTCCCCGCCAGCGAGCTGGCCGGGGGCTGGAGCGAGCTGCACGAGACCCTGCAGGCCGAGGGCGTGGCCTCGCACCGCTACGGCCCGGGCACGAACCACTTCGACGCGCCCGTGGACGCCTCCAACCCCTACTTCCTGTTCGACCCGGCCAAGTGCATCGTCTGCAGCCGCTGCGTGCGTGCCTGCGCCGAGACGCAAGGGACCTTCGCCCTGACGATCGCGGGCCGCGGCTTCGGCTCGAAGGTGGTCGCCAGCCAGGACCAGCCCTTCTTCGAGTCGGAGTGCGTCAGCTGTGGCGCCTGCGTGCAGGCCTGCCCCAGCCATGCGCTGGTCGAGAAGAGCCTCTTCCCCGGAGGGTACTGCCGTGCCGAACCCCCTCAAGCCTGAGAAGGCCGTCGTCACCACCTGCGCCTACTGCGGCGTGGGCTGCGGCTTCAAGGCCGAGACGGCCGGCGGCAAGATCGTGCGCATGACGCCGTGGAAGGAAGGCAAGGCCAACCACGGCCACGCCTGCATCAAGGGCCGCTTCGCCTACGACTACTACATCGCGCCCGATCGCGTGCGCACGCCCATGATCCGGGCCTCGATCGACGACCCGTGGACGCCCGTCTCGTGGGACGAGGCCTTCGCGCACGCGGCGCGCGAGTTCCGTCGCATCCAGGCCACGCACGGCGTGCGCTCGGTGGGTGCCGTGTCCAGCTCGCGCTGCACGAACGAGGAGATCTTCCTCACGCAGAAGCTCGCCCGCGCCGTGCTCGGCAACAACAACATCGACAACTGCGCGCGCATCTGCCACTCGCCGACGCAGTTCGGCCTGACGAACACGATCGGGTGGGGTGCGGCCAGCCAGCACTTCGACTCGATCCTGCAGGCCGACGTGATCATGGTGGTCGGGGCCAACCCGACCGAGGGCCACCCCGTGTTCGGCTCGCTGCTCAAGCGGCGCGTGCGGCAGGGCGCCCGGCTCATCGTCATCGACCCGCGGCGCACCGAGAGCGTCAGCTCGCCGCACGTCAAGGCCGACGTGCACCTCGCCCTGCGCCCCGGCACCAACGTGGCGGTGCTGGACTCGAGCGCGCCCCGCAACGTGCGCGAGGGGCGCTGCCGCGAGGAGTTCGTCCGCGCGCGCTGCGAGGTGGCCGAGTTCGAGCACTGGAAGGCGCTGGTGGGCGCCGACCGCTACGCGCCCGAGGTGGTCGGGCCGCTGGCGGGGGTCGACCCCGAGGACATCCGGCGCGCGGCACGGCTCTACGCCACGGGGCCCAACAGCGCGATCTACTACGGGCTGGGCGTCACCGAGCACTCGCAGGGCTCCACGGGCGTCATGTGCCTGGGCAACCTGGGCCTCGCCTGCGGCATGCTGGGGCGCGACGGCGTGGGCGTGAACCCGCTGCGCGGCCAGGGCAACGTGCAGGGCGGCAGCTGCCTGGGCAGCTGGCCCCACGTCTTCAGCGGCTACCGCTTCGTCACCGACCCGGTCACGCGCGCCAGCTTCGAGCGCGAGTGGGGCGTCACGCTCGACCCCGAGCCGGGCCTGCGCCTGCCCAACATGTTCGACGCGGCCGTCGCCGGGTCGTTCAAGGGCATGTACATCATGGGCGAGGACCCGGTCCAGAGCGACCCGAACATGAACCATGTCGTGGCCGCGATGAAGAGCATGGAGTGCGTCGTGCTCCACGACCTCTTCCTCAACGAGACCTCGCGCTACGCGCACGTGTTCCTGCCCGGCTCCTCCTCGCTGGAGAAGGACGGCACCTTCACGAATGCCGAGCGGCGCGTCTCGCGCGTGCGCAAGGTGGTGGAGCCGCTCGCGGGCCTGCAGGACTGGGAGGTCACCGTCCGCCTCATGAACGCGCTGGGCTACCCGGCCTCCTACGCCCACGCCGGCGAGGTGCTCGACGAGATCGCGCGCCTCTCGCCCGCCTACCGCGGCATGAGCTTCGGGCTCATCGACCGCGTGGGCTCGGCGCAGTGGCCCTGCGACGAGAACGCCCCGGAGGGCACCGAGGTGCTGCACCGCGTGCGCTTCCCGCGCGCCAACGGCCTGGGCACCTTCATGCTCACCGAGTACGTGCCCACGCTCGAGCGCACGGACGAGGCCTACCCGCTGCTGCTCACCACCGGCCGCATCCTGACGCAGTACAACGTGGGCACCCAGACGCGCCGCACGCCCAACTCGATGTGGCACCCGGAAGACCTGCTGGAGATCCACGCGCAGGACGCCGCCGCCCGCGGCGTGCAGGATGGCGACTGGGTGGCCTTGACCAGCCGCTTCGGCCGCACCCAGCTGCGCGCGCGCATCTCGGACCGCGTGGACCCGGGCGTCGTCTACACGACCTTCCACCACGCCACCTCGAAGGCCAACGTCGTCACCTCCGACCTCTCGGACTGGGCCACCAACTGCCCGGAGTACAAGGTGACGGCCGTGGCCGTCGTGCGCATCGCGGCGCCCGCCGCCGGCGCGCAGGCCGCCGAGGCCGGCCGGCCCGCAGCCGCTGCGGCGCCCAAGGCGGGGACGCGCGCATGAGCCACGACGCGGGCGCAGGCGCAGGCCGCGTGATGGCGCTGGAGCGCCTCGTGGCCATGGCCAACCAGATCGGCGACTTCTTCGCCCCCTACCCGCCGGCGCGGCGCGCCGAGGGGCTGCGCAACCACCTGCGCACCTACTGGGACCCGCGCATGCGCGCCGAGCTGCTGGCGCTCATCGACGCCGGCGGTGCCGGCCTGGCCCCGCACGTGATCGAGGGCGCCCTGCTGCTGCGCGACGAGTCGCACGCCAAGCCCGGCTACTACGGCCCGCCCAAGGCCTAGCCCGCCGCGGCGGCCGCGAGCCGCAGGGCTACTTGCCCGAGCCCGGGTTGAACACCGCGCGGTCGAAGTTGGGCGGCGTCACGTCCACGTCCACGAGCGCCTCGCCCGCCGTGCCCGGCTGGGCGGCGGCCAGCACCGTGTAGCGGCCCGCGCGCGGCGCGACGAACACGACCTGCACGCCACCGCCGGCCGTCATGGCCATCTGCGGGCGCACCGCGCCGGCCGGGGCCTGCGCTGCGTCCAGCGCGCGGCCCCCCGAGGGATCGACCACGCCGCGGATGTCGGGGCGCACGGCCGAGCGCGGGCCGGGCCGCACGCGCACGCTCACCGTGGCCCCGTAGGGCGCGGTGAAGGTGATGGGCGTGGCGTTGCTGGCATCGAGCACCACCTGGTCGCCCACCAGGCTGGGGAAGCGCAGCTGGTGCTTGAAGATGTACCAGCTGTCGGTGCGCTGGTCGGCGCTGGTCACGTCGAGCGTGTAGGTGCCGGTGCGCCGCAGCACGAGGCCGGCGTAGGTGGACGTGGCCGCGCCCGCCGGGCTGGTGCGGTGCACGTCGAGGTCGACGGGCTGGCCGGCAGGGTCAGAGAGGCGCACCTGCGGGGCGGGCCGGTTGAGCTCGTCGCTCTGCAACGTGAAGTCCAGCAGCGAGGACTCGACGCCCTCGAAGCTGAAGCGCTGCGCCGGGGCCTCGGTGGCCAGCCGCCCGGTGATCATGTCGCCGGTGGCGATGTGCGTGCCCTCGGCTTCCGGGGTGCGGTTGCGCAGCGGCTGGCAGGCGGCCAGCAGCAGGGCCAGGCCGCACAGGGCCGGGCAGGAGACGGTGCGGAGACGGCTGGGATGGAGAGGCATGCGATCGCTCCCGCCTCGGGTAGACTCGCGGCTCACGCCCGCCGCAACCACTCCGGGGCTTCTGGCCGATCCTACCGCCATGCCTGCGCCTGACTACATCCCGTTGTGCACCATCGCCGGATCGGACCCCAGTGGTGGGGCCGGCCTGCAGGGTGACCTCAAGACCTTCGCCGCCCACGGCGTGTGCGGGACGGCGGTGGTCTCGGCCCTGACCGTGCAGGGGGCCAAGGGGGTCAGCAAGGTGGAGGCCGTCGCCGCCCGCATGGTGGGCGAGCAGCTGGCCCTGGTGCTCAACGAGGTCAAGCCGCTGGCCCTCAAGACCGGCATGCTCTGGGACGCCGCCACGATCCGGGCGGTGGCCATGGCGCTGGGCCCGGTGCGCCGCAAGGTGCCCATCGTGGTCGACCCGGTGCTGGCGGCCTCCTCGGGGGGCGACCTGCTGGTGCCCGACGCCCTGCCGGCCCTGCGCGACGACCTGTGCGCCATGGCCCGGCTCATCACCCCCAACCTCGACGAGGCCGGCCGCCTGCTGGGCACCCCCCCCATCGCCGAGGGCGATGCGGCCGAGGCCGCCCGCCGGCTGCGGGCGCGGCTGGGCTGCGAGGCCGTGCTCGTGAAGGGGGGCCACGGCAAGGGCCCCGAGGCCGTCGACTGGCTGTGCGACGCCGGCGGCCTGCGCATGTTCTCGCTGCAGCGCATCCCGGGCGCCGACCCCCACGGCACGGGCTGCGCCCTCTCGGCGGCCATCGCGGCCCGGCTGGGGCTGGGCCACGCCATCGACGACGCCGTGCGCGGGGCCAAGGCCTACGTGCACCGGGCGCTGGTGGCCGCGCGCGGCGGCTACCTGCGCCACAACGTGCCGGCCTTCCCCCCGGCCTAGGCCTGGCGGCGGGCGGGCCCCCGGGAGGACGCGGGCGCATGCAGATCGCCATCGTCGGCGCCGGGGTGATCGGGGCCTCGCTGGGCCTGCTGCTGCAGCGCGCCGGCCACCCGGTGGTGGCCCTGGCCAGCCGCACCAAGCGCCGTGCGCAGGCCACCGCGGCCCTGCTGGGCGGGGTCGAGGTGGTGGCCGACCCGGCGCTGGCGGCGATGGGCGCCGACGTGGTGCTGCTGGCCGTGCCCGACCGGGAGATCGCCGCGCTGGGCGAGCGCATCGCCAAGGGCGGGGCACTGCGGCGCGGGGCCGTGGTGGCGCACCTGGCCGGCGGGCTGCCGGCGGCCGTGCTCGACCCGGTGCGCGCTGCCGGCGCCTACCCCGGCGCGCTGCACCCGCTGCAGACCTTCGCCGACGTGGACACGGCGGTGCGCATGCTGCCCGGCACCGCCTTCGCCATCGAGGGCGACCCGCGCGCCACCGAGGTGCTGGCCCGGCTGGCCAGCGACGTAGGCGGCAGGCCGCTGCACGTGGCCTCGGGCCAGAAGGCCGCCTACCACGCGGGCGCGGTGCTGGCCTCCAACTTCGTCGTCACGCTGCTGGACGGCGCCGTCGAGCTGCTGGTGCGCGCCGGCGTGCCGCGCCAGGAGGCGCTGCCGGCGCTGCTGCCGCTGCTGTCGGGCACGGTGCAGAACCTCGCGCAGGTGGGCTTGCCCGACGCGCTCACCGGCCCCATCGCGCGCGGCGACGTGGGCACGGTGCGCAGCCACCTGGCGGCGCTGGCTGCGGGCAACGCCGACCTGCTGCGCCTGTACGTGGCCCTGGGCCACCGCACCATCGAGGTGGCGCTGCGCAAGGGCACGCTGGCGCCGCCCGAGGCCGAGGCGCTGCGCGCGCTGCTGGCCGAGCACGACCCGGGCCGCGACGGCACGCGGCCGCCGTCCCCGGCGGGCCCGCGCGGCGGCTGACAGGCGCGGCGCGGGCCCGGTACATTCGGGCCGTGATCCCCGAGCAACAGCGCACCTGGATCGCCCTGCTCAACCTGCAGCGCTCGTGGGCCTCCGACGAGGCCGCGCTGGCCATCCTGCCGCCCGCCCAGCGCGACTTCACGCGCGGGGCCGAGTGGCCCGAGCGCAAGGCGCTGGCCTGGCTGCTCAACCACCTCGAGCTGCTGCGCGAGAGCCACCGGCGCCTGGAGGCCGGCGAGCCGCTGGACTACGACCTGCTCAACGCCAGCCTCGCGCCGCTGCGCCTGCAGCTCTTCGCGTGGAGCGACCTGGAGGCGCGGCGCAAGGCCGTGGAGGCACGCGCGGCGCTGGGCGGGCGGCTGGACACGCTGCGCGTGACCGGCCCGCGCGAGGGCACCAACCCGGGCACCGCCTGGCTGCGCGACACGGTGGAGCGCTGCCTGTGGGCCTTCGCGCAGTACGCCGACGAGCGCCTGGCCGACCCCGCCTACCCGGGCTGCTCGCCCGGCCGCTGGCGCGTGGTGGAGAGCGCCGCCGCCGGCGGCGACCTCGTGCTCGAGCAGGCCGCTGCCGCTGCCTCGCCGGCACCCGCATCCCCGACGCACGCATCCCCCACGCACGCATCCCCGA
>JBJTIJ010000003.1:0-3210 GCA_046094945.1 Planctomycetia bacterium
GCGTCTCGCTGCCCGCCCAGCCGGCGCGCGCCAGGGCCAGCAGCGCGGCCGCGGCCGGCAGCGCCCCCAGCAGGTCACGGCGGGTGGGATGGGGGTCGGGCATCGGCGCCTGCCATGGTACGGGGCGCTCGCGGCCCGTGCTGCCCGCGGTGCGCTGCAGGTTGCGCTGCCGGCTGCGGCGCGCGTACTGGGCCAGGCCCCTGCCTTGCAGGGCCAGGCTGCCGCCGGCTGGGCGGGCAGCGAGACGCGCTCCCCCACCGGCGAGGACCCCGCCCGCCGCGAGCGCCGCCGCCGGGCCATCGAGCGCGGCGCCGCCTGGCTGGCCGCCCAGCAGCGCACGGGCGGCGGCTTCGGCGACGACAAGGCCGTGGTGGCGCTCACGGCCCTGTCGGTGCTGGCCCTGCAGGCCAGCGGCAGCGCCTACGGGCGCGGGCCCCACGGGCTGGCCGTCAAGCGCGGCATCGACTTCCTGCTGCAGCTGGTCGAGGCCCCCGACTCGGCCCAGTGGCACCCCGAGGGCTACTTCCACCACCCGGGCGACACCGACTCGCGCATGCACGGGCAGGGCTACGCCACGCTGGCACTGGCCACCGCGCTGGGCTCCGCGCCCGGCGGCCGCGCCGAGCGCCTGCGCACGGCCGTGGCCAAGGCCGTGCACTGCATGGAGGCGGCGCAGACCAGCACGGGCGGCTACGGCTACAGCCCCTCGCCCGACAACGACCACGAGGGCAGCGTCACGGTGTGCGTGGCGCAGGCACTGCGCGCCGCCCGCGACGCGGGCGTGATGGTCAGCAACAGCGTGGTGCTGCGCGGCCTGGAGTACCTGCGCAAGAGCCAGGTCAGCTCCGACGGGGCCTCCGACGGCGGCTTCACCTACAGCATCACGCACACCAAGCACACCTACGCGCTCACGGCGGCGGCCCTGTCGTCCTTCTTCCTGTTCGGGCGCTACAAGGACGACCCGCGGCGCACGCTCGAGCGCGGCCTGCGCTACATGCTGCGCGCGCTCGAGCGCGGCGCGGTGGACGAGGAGTGGTGGTACTACGGCCACTTCTACGGCGCCTGGGCCTCCTGGCAGCGCGATGGCGGCGACTGGTCGCAGGGCTCGATGTGGGGCCGCTGGGCCGCGCTCGTGCTGCCCGAGCTGGTGGGCGAGCGCCAGCGCAGCGACGGATCGTGGGACGACCGTGCCAGCGGCAAGTTCTATTACGGACCGGTGCTGAGCACCGCCTTCGCGGTGCTCACGCTCTCCATCCCCGACGAGGCGCTGCCCATCTTCCAGCGCTGAGGGGGCCGCCCGGGCCCGGGCCGTCAGCGGGCGAAGCCGCCCGGCGCCGGCAGCGGGGCCAGCGTGACCAGCCCCGGTGCCGGGCCGCGCAGCGGCTCCTGCAGGCTGCCGCTGCGGTAGCCCTCCAGGTCCAGCGCCACGAAGGCGAAGCCCTGCGCCTTGAGCGCCGCCACCGCCTGCTCGCGCACGCCCGGGGCCAGCAGGCGCGGCAGGTCCTCGGGCGGCACCTCGATGCGCGCCACGGGATCGTGCACCCGCACGCGCACCGTGCGCAGGCCCAGCGCCTTGAGCGCCGCCTCGCAGGCCGCCACCCGCAGCAGGGCCGCGGGGGTGACCTCGGTGCCGTGCGGGAAGCGGCTGGAGAGGCAGGCCTCGGCCGGCTTGTCCCAGGTGGCGAGGCCTCGCTCGCGGCTCAGCTGCCGCACGAGGTCCTTGCCGATGCCGCACTCCAGCAGGGGCGAGCGCACCGCGTGGCGCAGGCCGGCGGCGTAGCCCGGGCGGTGGCCGTCGAGGTCGTCGGCGTTCGTGCCGTCCAGCACCAGCGGCAGGCCGCGCTGGGCGGCCACGCGCGCCAGCTCGCCGTAGAGGGCATCCTTGCAGTGGAAGCAGCGGTCGGGCGCGTTGCGCCGGAAGGCCTCCAGGTCCAGCTCGCTGCCCTCCAGCGCCAGGTGCTCGACGCCGGTGGCGGCCGCCTGCGCCCGCGCGGCCTCCAGCTCGCCCGGGGGCAGGCTCTCGGAACGGCTGGTGACCGCCAGCAGGCGGCCGGGCCCCAGCACGCGCGCGCAGGCGTCCAGCAGGAAGGCGCTGTCAGCGCCCCCGCTCAGGGCCAGCAGGGCACCGCAGCCTGCGTGCTGCAGCAGCCAGCCCGCCAGCCGCTCGCTGGCCTCGCCGGCGTTCCGTGCCCGCGGCAGGCCTCGGGGCTGCCCCACGTCGTTCACCGTGCCTCCCGTCCCAGCCCGACGCCGCCCTGTGCCCCCAAGGAGAAGGCCCGCCCGCCGGCTGGCGGACGGGCCTCGGGGACCCCGCAGGGCCTGCGCACGCGGCGCGCTGGACTACTGGTCGTACGTGTAGCGCAGCGTCCACTCGTTGAGCATCGGGCCCGGGTCGAAGGGGCCGAAGGTGGACGGCAGGTAGAAGGTGATGCGCAGCTGGATGAACTCGCGGGTGTTGCAGCCGGCGAAGCTCGGGCCCAGGTTGCCCGAGGGCAGCAGCGCGATGTCGCTCGAGGGCGGGTTGGCACCGGCGACCCAGGTCGGGCTGCTGCCCACGCCGCTGTCCACGAAGTGGCCTACCGTGTACCAGCCCGTCGGCGTGGTGGCGTCGTAGTTGCCGTCGGTCTTCAGGTTGTAGCCGCGCGCCTCGATGAGCATCATGCACTTGCCCAGGCCGCGCGTGGCGCCTGCCGGCAGCTCGGCGCTGAAATCGAGGGTGACCGGCGAGGTGTAGCCCGGGTTGGCCGGGGCACAGAAGAACACGTCGGTGATGGCCTGCGGCTCGAGGCCGCCACCCTGGAAGCGGCCGGCGTTGAACACGCCGCGGTAGAAGCCCGACTGGCCCTCGCCGGGCAGCAGGCTCGTCACCGCACCCTGGCCCGTGATGATCGAGTCGCCGTCCTCCATCACCACACGGCCGATGCCGCCGGCGCCGCCGGTGTTGATCGTGGCGCCGCCGCCGCCCGGCTGCACGCCGCCACCGGCCTGGCCACCGGCCGCCGTGATGGTGGCGCCCGAGATGTCGATCTTGCCGGGGGTGAGCAGGCGGATGCCGCCGCCCGAGCCGCCACCGGCGCCGCCGCCGGCCGCGTAGAAGCCCGAGGCGCCCGAGCCGCCGCGGCCGCCCGACGCATCGAGGCCGCCGAAGATGTTGATGTCGCCCGAGGCCGTGATGTCGAGCGCGCCGCCGCCGGCGCCGCCACCGCCACC
>JBJTIJ010000004.1:0-5785 GCA_046094945.1 Planctomycetia bacterium
CTGACCCACTTCCACCACCTCGGGCCCATCGAGGCCAGCCCGCCGCCTCGCCCACCGCGCCCCTCGCCTAGTCACCCGCCCCGCGCGCCTCGGCCCTCCTCACGCGCCACCCGAACATCGGGTGCCTGACCCACTTTCACCGGGCAAGCACCGGGTACCCGAGTGATGGGTGCCAGTCACGAGTAGCGGGTGCCCGAGTAACGGGTGCGTGACCCACGTTCACCACGGGTGACTAGCGCGTGCCTGACCCAAGTCCACCAAGAGCGTGCTTCGCTAGCGGGCGCCTGCACCAAGTCCAACGGCACCAGGTTCGAGAGGGGCTCGTCGCCGTATGCGGTGGCGCCGGCAATTGCTGGCATCGGCCGAGAGAGATGGCTGTGCGGCGCGCGTCGGGCGACGCGGCGGGCTGGCCTCGATGGGCCCGAGGTGGTGGAAGTGGGTCAGGCACCCGCTACCCACGACTCCTCTCACGCACCGACGCGCCCGAGGGGGAGCGGAACCCCCATGACGACGACGACGCGTGGTCCATCCACGCGAGGAGGAGGAAGGGGGGTGATCGCCCCCCTCCGGCGCGTCGGTCCCCGAGCGCGGCCCGGCTACAGCCCCTCGATGGCGTCGAACTCGGCCCAGTCCACGACCTTGTCGTTGTTGGTGTCGCCCGACGCGATGCGCGTGCCCGTGCCCTTGAGCTCGTCGGCCGACAGCACGTTGTTGCCGTCGCGGTCCAGCGCATGGAAGGCGATGCGGCGGTTGGTGGTGGCCTCGAGCTGGATGCTGTGGGGCGAGCCGAGGATGGCGCCCACGTTGTCCTCGCGGCTGGCGGCCGGCAGCAGCGTGCGCTGCGTGAAGAGGTGCGTGGCGGGGTCCACCTCGTAGCGCACGATGCGGCCCACCGAGTCGATGCGGCCCAGCACGGTGCGGCGGTCCAGCGAGGTCACCTCGTAGAGGCGCAGCGTGGGGCCGCCCTTGGCCTGGCGGTAGTCGCGGGCCTCCAGGTAGCCCACCAGCACTGCCGGGCGCGTCTCGCCGTTGACCGTGCGGGCCTCCAGCACGCGCCACACCTCGCCGCCCTCGCGCACCATCCAGTCGCTGGTATCGATGCGGGCGCCCAGGTCGCTGCCCGAGACGGTGGCGCCGGTGGCCGAGCCGGCCGGGCTGCCGGCGGGGCGGCTGGCGCAGCCGCAGAGGGCCAGGGCGAGGGCCGGGACCAGCAACGAGGCAAGCGGCAGGGAAGTACGCATGGGCACGGGGCTCCCGGGGGAGGGGCTAGGATAGCCCGCGCCCGTGCTGCCCTACAACCCTCCCGGCCTGCATCCCCGGCCTGCGGCGGGCCGCGCCCGGGGCCGGGCGGCCGGCCGGCGGGGCGCCCCGTGAGCGGCGCGGGGCTGGCGGGCGGCCCCGCCCAGTGGCTTGCTCCCGGGGGGCCGGTGGCGCAGGCGCTGGGCGCGGACGGGCAGCCCTTCGAGGCGCGCGCCGAGCAGGTGGCCATGTGCGAGGCCGTGCACGCGGCCCTCGAGGGCCGCCGCCACCTCGTGGTGGAGGCTGGCACGGGCGTGGGCAAGACCTTCGCCTACCTGCTGCCGGCGCTGGTGCACGCCGAGCGCACGGGGCAGGCCGTGGCCATCTCCACCAGCAGCATCGCGCTGCAGGAGCAGCTGGTGCGGCGCGACCTGCCGCTGCTGGCGCGCGCGCTGCCCTTCCCGCTGCGCTGGGCGCTGGTCAAGGGCCGCGGCAACTACCTGTGCCTGCGGCGCATGCACGCGGCGCTGGCCGACCGCGGCCTCTTCGACGGCGACCTGCAGCGCAAGCTGGAGGACATCGCGGCCTGGAGCCAGGCGCCCGGCGAGGGCAGCCGCCAGGAGCTGCCCGAGGACCCGGGCGAGGCCGTCTGGGACCTCGTCAAGGCCGAGCACGGCAACTGCCTGGGCCGGCAGTGCAAGCACTACGCCGCGTGCAGCTACCAGGCCTCGCGCCAGCGCGCGCAGCAGGCGCAGCTGGTCATCGTCAACCACCACCTGCTGCTGAGCGACCTGGTGCTGCGCCGCAGCGGCGCCTCGATGCTGCCGCCGCTCTCGGCGGTGGTGGTGGACGAGGCCCACGACCTCGAGGAGGTGGCCGCCGAGCACCTGGGCGTGCGCGTCTCGGCCCTGGCGCTCGGCCAGTCGCTGGGCCGGCTGTGGAACGCGCGCCAGCGCAGCGGCCTGCTGGCGGCGCACGCCGACCTGCTCTTGCGCCGCGAGGTGGAGGAGGTGCGCCGCGAGGTGCTGGGCTTCTTCGAGGACCTCGCGTCGGCGCAGCGTCCGCCGGCGGGCCGCGCGCGGGCCGCCACGGCGCTGGCCTTCCCCGAGCCCTCGCCCGTGCCCGACGACCTGGGCGAGCGCCTCGGCCGGCTGGGCCAGACGCTGGTGGAGCGCGCCGACGGCCTGCCCGAGCGCAGCGAGGCGCTGGAGCTGGCCGCGCGTGGCCGGGCGCTGGCGGCCACTGGCGAGGCGCTGCAGGCGCTGGCCGGGCCCACGCCCCCAGGCAGCGTGCGCTGGCTGGACACCGCCGGCCGCCTGCCCGCGCTGTGCTCGGCGCCGGTGGACGTGGGGCCCAGCCTGCAGGCGGCGCTGTGGTCGCAGGTGGGCTCGGCCGTGCTCACCAGCGCCACGCTGGCCACGGGCCGCCCGCCTTCCTTCGCCTACCTGCGCGGGCGGCTGGGCCTCGCGCAGGCCGACGAGCGCGTGCTGGGCAGCCCCTTCGACTACCGCCGCCAGGTGCGGCTGGTGCTGCACGCCGGGCTGCCCGATCCCTCGCGCGAGCCCGAGGCCTGGGAGCAGGCGCTGCCCGAGGCCGTGCTGGGGGCCGTGCGCGCCACGCGCGGCGGAGCGCTGGTGCTGTTCACCTCGCGCGCAGCGCTGCAGCGCTGCGCCGACGGCCTGCGCGAGCCCCTGGCGCAGGAGGGCCTCGAGCTGCTGGTGCAGGGCGAGGGGCTGGAGCGCGCGCAGCTGCTCGAGCGGCTGCGGCAGGGCGGCGGCGTGCTGCTGGGCCTGTCGACCTTCTGGCAGGGCGTGGACGTGCCGGGCCAGTCGCTGCGGCACGTGATCGTCACGCGCCTGCCCTTCCAGCCGCCCGACCACCCGCTGCACGAGGCGCGCAGCCGGCGCGTCGAGGTGCAGGGCGGCGATGCCTTCCGCGACCTCTCGCTGCCGCAGGCGGCGCTGCGCCTCAAGCAGGGCTTCGGGCGCCTCGTGCGCCGCGCCACCGACAGCGGGCGCGTCACCATCCTCGACCCGCGCATGCGCACCAAGGCCTACGGGCGCGTCTTGCTGCAGAGCCTGCCCGAGTGCCCGGTGCAGGTCGAGCACGTCACGCCGGCCGGCACGCCGCCGCCCGACGACCTGCCGCCGGAGGAGCCGCCGCCCGAGCCCTGGGACGGCCCGCCGCCCGAGGACCCGGGCTAGGCCGCCGGCCCGCCCGTGCGGCGGTGGCCGCGCCGCGCGCGTCGCCGTAGGCTGGCCGCCCCATGACGGGCCTTGCGCGCACCATCGACCTGACGGGCATCCGCGTCGAGCCCGGCCCCGTCACGCGGGCGCTGCTGCGCGCCGATGCCGTGCGCGCGGTGCTGCAGGTGCTGGCCGCGCCGTTCTGTGCCACGCTGGCCGCCGAGCCCGCCGGCTGGCTCACGGCCGCGGGCGCCCTCGTGGGCGTGCCGGCGGGCCTGGGCGGCGCCGTGGCCGTGCCCGCCTGGCTGCCGTGGGCGCTGCTGGCCCATGGCCTGCTCACGCTGCTGGTGCTGCCCGGCTGCCTGCGCGTGGAGCCGCGCGGCATGACTGCACGCCGCCGGCTGGGCATGCTGGCCGTGGCCGAGGTGCTGTTCCTGGGCGTGGGCGGCAACGCCCGCGCCGTGGCCATCACCCTGTGGACCGGCATCCTGTGGATCGCCATGCTCACCGCGGGCCTCAAGCTCTCGCGCGAGGTGGCCCGCCTCTCCGGCGAGGAAGGCCTCGAGCTCGACCCCTCCCGGCCCCGCATCTAGCCCGCGCCTCGCCGTCAGCGCTCCAAGCCGCACTGCACCGCACCGCACCGCACTGCCCCGCCCCGCGACCGCTCGCCGCTGCGCGCCACGGACGCGCCCAAGGGGGGCGCGCCAGCCCAGTGAGCACGACGCCGAGTAGCGGGTGCCTGACCCACTTTCACCACGGATGAGTCGCGCGTTCCCACGCCAGGGCCAGCACGCGCGGGCGCCCGTCGAGGGCGCCTGATCCACGTGCAACGGCACCCGTTGTGCGAGCACCTCGTCGCTGCCTGTGGTGGCGCCGGCAGTGACTGGGACCGGCCGTGATGGGTGGGCCTGGCGGGGCGGGTCGGACGGCGGAGCGCACGGGCCTCGATCGTTGGATGGTGGTGGAAGTGGGTCAGGCACCCGCTATCCGGCACCCGCCATGCGGGCACTCGCTGGCGGCACGGCTCCCGTCTTGGGGCGCGCGCCACCGACGCGCCCGGGCGGGTGCGGAAGCCCGGTGACGACGACGACGCGTAGCCGGGCTACGCGAGGAGGAGGAAACGGGCTGAGCGCCCCGCCCCGGCGCGTCGTCCGGCGCGTCGTCCGGCGTGTCGCCCGAGCCCCGCCGATCGCGGACGCCGCTGTCAGCGCTCGTGCGAGGGCGCGGCCGGCTCCTTCGACTTCGAGGCGCGCGCCTTGTGGAGGATGTCCTGGGCAAGGTGGTTGGCGGCCTCGTTGGTCGGCATGTGGTGCGCCTTGCTGACGGCGTACACCTTCTTGAGTGCGTGGTAGATGTTCTCGACCTTGGCGCGCGAGCGGGCCTCGTCGTAGCCGCCCTTCTCGAACTCGATGGACACGTTGATGATGCCGCCGGCGTTGATCACGTAGTCGGGCGCCAGCAGGATGCCGGCAGCCTTGAGGCGCGCGCCGTGCTCCTCGCGCAGCAGGATGTTGTTGGCGGCACCGGCCACGATGCGCGTCTTGAGGCGCGGCAGGGTCTCGTCGTTGATCACGGCGCCCAGCGCGCAGGGGGCCAGCACGTCGCAGGGCGTGCTGAGGATCTCGCTGGCGTCCACCACGCTGCCGCCCGTGGCCTTGGCCACCTCGGCGGCGCGCTCGGGCGAGATGTCGGCCAGCACCAGCTTGGCGCCCGCCTTGGCCAGGTGCTCGGCGAGGTACTTGCCCACGTGGCCGCAGCCCTGCAGGGCCACCGTGCGGCCCTTGAGGTCGCCCGTGCCGAACACCTCCTCGCAGCTGGCCACGATGCCGCGGAAGCAGCCCAGCGCGGTCCAGGGCGAGGGGTCGCCGCTGGAGCCCATGTCGCGCGGCAGGCCGCTGACGTAGCGCGTGGCGCGGCGCACGATCTTCATGTCGTCGGGCGAGGTGCCCACGTCCTCGGCGGTGATGTAGGCGCCGCCCAGCGAGTCGATGAACTTGCCCATCGCCAGGAACAGCTTCTCGCTCTTCTGGGTCTTGGGGTTGCCCAGGATCACGCTCTTGCCGCCGCCCAGGCCGGTCTCGGCCACGGCCGACTTGTAGGTCATGCCCTTGGAGAGGCGCAGCACGTCGAACAGCGCGTCGTCCCACGAGGCGTAGGGCCACATGCGCAGGCCGCCCAGCGCCGGCCCCAGCGTGGTGTCGTGCACCGCGATGATGGCCCTGAGGCCCGAGTCGGGGTCCTCGCAGGTCACCACCTGCTCGTAGTGGGCCTGGTGGATGCGCGTGATCTTCATGGCCGTGCGGTCTCCTGCGGGAGGTGGCTACGTGGAGGTGGCTACGGGGAGGGGTGCTGCGGGGAGG
>JBJTIJ010000005.1:0-1823 GCA_046094945.1 Planctomycetia bacterium
GCGTGCACGCGCAGCGTGCCGGCCGCCATGCGCTGCGCCACGGCGGGGTAGGCCCGCAGGGTGTCCAGCGCGAAGAGCACGTTCTCCTCGGCGGCCGCGCTCACGCGCTCCTCGAACGGCAGGTGCGCATAGTGGCGCTCCACGATCTGCCGCACCGGGTCGGCCACCGAGAGCCAGCGGGCCAGGTGGCCCATGGTGGCCGCGCGGGGCACGCCGCCCAGCAGGGCCTCCATGGCCCCGCAGCGCGAGTGCCCGCACACGACCACGTCCGGCACCTCCAGCACCTCGACGGCAAACTCGATGGCGGCCGCCGTGGACCCCACGCTCACGCCCGCCGGGTGGGGCACGAGGTTGCCCAGGTTGCGCACCATGAACAGGTCGCCGGGCCGCGCGCGCGTGAGCATGGCCGGCATCACGCGGCTGTCGCTGCAGGCGATGAACAGGGCATGCGGCCGCTGGCCGCGCTCGGCCAGGTCGCGGAACAGCGCCTCGTGCCGGCCGAAGTCCTCGCGCCGGAACTGGTGCAGGCCGTCGATCAGCTTCTGCGGCACGCGCGCGGGGCTCCGGGGACTGCGCGAGGGTAGCCGAAGGGGCCTCGCACCGCGACCCGGCAGCGCGGGCGCCCGGCGCGGGCCTAGGCTGGCCGCGTGCTGCGCCGCGCCCCCTGCCTCCCTGCCCCGCGCGCCGCCGGCGGCCGCGCACCACCTGCTGCAGCACGCGTGCGTCCGCTGCGGCTGCGTGCACTGCGGCTGCGTGCACTGCGGCTGCGTGCACTGCGGCTGCGTGCACTGCGGCTGCACCTGCTGCGGCGCGCCCTGGCGCGCGGCGCCCTCGTGCTGGCCGGCGTGGGCGCCTGCGCCTGCACCTCGCGCCCCGCCGCGCTGCCCGCGCGCCCGCCGCTGCCGCACGAGGCCGGGGCCTATGCCTCGCCCGGCACGGCGCTTGCGCCCATGGACGACGTGCTCGTGCGGCGCACGGCGGCCGCCGAGGTGCGCGACCTGCGCGTGCTGCCGCGCCTGCCCGAGGACCTCGCGGGCCTGCCGCACGCCGGCGACCCCATCGCAGTGCGCCTGTGGCTGCCACGCGGCCCGTGGCCCGGCCCCCGCCCGCTGGTGCTGATGTCGCCCATCCTGGCCAACAACGAGCTGGTGGTGGCCGACCTCGCCAGCGCGTGCGCGCGCCGCGGCTGGATGGCCGCGGTGGTGCAGAGGAAGGACCTCGCCTTCGACCCGGACGTGGCCCTCGAGCGCGCCGAGGACGAGCTGCGCCTGCTGGTGCTGCGCAGCCGCCAGGCCCTCGACACGCTGCTGCTGCGCCCCGACGTGGACCCGTCGCGGCTGGCCACCTGCGGCGTGAGCGCCGGCGCCATCGTCTCGGCGCTGGTGGCGGGCGCCGACCCGCGCCTCACGGCGCACGCCTGGCTGCTGGCGGGAGGGCCGCTCGCCGACGTGATGACCGACACCTCCGAGGGCCGCTTCCAGCGCTGGGGCGCTGCCCTGCGCGCGCGCCACGGCTGGGACCGCGAGGAGGTGCGCCGCCGCCTGCAGGCGAGCCTGGCCCCCGACCCCGTGGCGCTCGCACGCCACGTGCCCGCCGAGTCGGTGCTGCTGGTGCTGGCGCGTGGCGACCGTTCGGTGCCCACGCGCCAGGGCCTCGCGCTGTGGGAGGCGCTGGGCCGGCCGCGCCTCACCCTGCTGCCGGGCGGCCACTACCTCGCGCTGGCCGCGCTGCCCTGGCTGGTGCCGCAGGTGACGGGCTTCCTGGCCCAGCGGCTGGAGGGGCCCCCGGCGTGCCGCGGGCGCGGAGCTCACGCCCCCCGGCGG
>JBJTIJ010000006.1:0-5121 GCA_046094945.1 Planctomycetia bacterium
CGAGGCAACAGGGGACGAACGGGGGTGAACGGGGGCGAACGGGGGCGAATGGAGACGGGAGGCGCGGCTCAGGAGGCGTCGGCGACCAGCACCCACAGGCCGTCGGCGCGCGGGTCGAGGGCCTCGAGGCCGCCCAGCACCGCGTCCCGACCATACCGGGCCAGCAGCGAAAGCAACGCCAGCGAGCGCTCCTGGGCCCGACCCCGGGGACGGAGCTGGTTGGAGAGGCGCACCCAGCGCCCGGCCGACACGCCCGCCTCGGCGTCCAGCGCGGCCTCGATGTCGCCGCGCGCGCGGGCCGTGGCCGCCACGAGCCGCTCGAGGGCCTGCGCGGCGGCGCGCGCCGCCTGCGGGCCCACGCCGGCGAGGGCCGTCGCCTCGCCGGCACGCCGCCGCACCTCGTCCTCGAGCGCGGCCAGCGCGGCGCGCAGCTCGTCGCCCGAGGGCGCCGCCGCGGGCGCGGCGCCGTCGAGCACCTGCTCGAGCGTGCGCCCGAAGGCCGCCGCGGCCTGCTCGGCGCGCTGGTCGGCCCACACGGCGCTGGGGCGCGGCAGCGCCAGCGGGAAGCGCTCGCCCAGCGCGCGCATGCCGGCGGCCACCTGCGCCTGGTAGGCCAGCTCGGTGGGGCCGGCCACGTAGGCCAGCACGGGCAGCACGTGGTCTTGCAGCCACACGCGGCCCACCACGTCGGGGCTGGCACACAGCGGCTCGCACGCCAGGTGCGCGGCCTGCGCGGAGAGGCTCGTGCCCAGCGCGCGTCCGTCGCGCAGCGCCGCGCCCTGCGCATCCACGCCCAGCCGCTGGCGCGCGGCGCCGGGCTGCGCGCGCACGAAGAGCGGCAGGTCGCCGGCGCGCGGGTCCAGCGGCGCCTGCTCGCCCGCGGCGCGCAGCGGCGCCACGCTCTCGCGCACGCCGGCGTGCAGCGTGGCCCCGGCGCTCGCGAGGCGCTCCCAGCACGGGCCCAGCCAGGGCGCCAGCGTGCGCACCTCCAGCACCACCAGCCCCGCCGGGCCCAGCAGCGCCGCCAGCGCACGCGCGAACACCTCGGAGAGCGGCTCCTCGCTGCCGGCGGGCGGCAGCAGCAGGTCGAGTGCCTCGCGTGCGCGCGGCGTGTCGGGCAGGCAGGCCGCCGCCTGCTCGCTCAGCGCGGCCCACGCCGCGGCCGGCACGGGGATGTCGCACAGGCTGCGGCGGTCGGGCTTGAGCGGCAGCGAGAGCACGCGCGGCTGGCCCTCGCGGTCCAGCAGCGTGGCCGTGTTGGCCTCGTCGAGGTCGTGGTCCTCGCTGGCCAGCCAGAACACCGGCACCACGGGGCGGCCCGTGGCGCGCGCGGCCTCGCGCGCCAGCACCAGCGCGCCGGCCGCCTTGTGCCAGCTCATCAGCGGCCCGCCCAGCAGGCCGGGCTGCTGGCCCGTCACCACGCACAGCGCGCCGGGCTGCGCGAGGCTCATGGCGCCCGCGACGGCCGCCTCGGGCGCGCCCAGCGCGCGCTGGCGCGCGGCCAGTGCCTCCCACGCCGCGGCGGGCAGCAGCACGGGGCGCTGGGCGGCCTGCTGGGCCTCGGCCTGCCAGGCGGCCGCGTCCTGCGGCTGGCCGCGCAGCCCGTCGAGCGCGCCGGGCTGGCCCGCGCGCAGCGTGCGCGCCAGCGCCTCGGGCCCGCGGGCGCCGGCCAGCGCCGGGCGGGCGACGAGGCGCGCGCGCGTCACGGCCTGCGCCGCCTAGCGCCGGGCCGGCTTGCGCGCGAGGCGCACCTGGCGCTCGCTGGAGGGCTCGAAGGGCTGGCCGTCGAGGCTGCCCCAGCGCTCGCCCTCGGGCACGAGGCCCGCCTCGGCGAGCAGGGCGTCGATCTCGGCCGGCTCGTAGAGCCGCACGCGCTCGAAGAACTCGCTCTCCACGCGCCGCGCGCCCGTGTGGCGCACCGTGACGCGCTTGACCACCACGGGGCCGGCGGCCGACTCCTCGCAGGTGCGGCGCACGTGCACGTGGTAGCCGTCCACGTCGCCCTGCTCGTCGGCCACCAGCGTGGCGCGCACGTGGGCGGGGTTGAGGTAGTCGAGCAGGAAGGTGCCGCCGGGCACCAGCGCGCGCGCCACGCCGCGCAGCAGCGTGACGTCGTCCTGGCGCGCGTCGAAGTAGCCCAGCGAGGTGAACAGCGACACGGCGCCCTCGAACTGCGCCACGAAGGGCAGCGCACGCGCGTCGGCGCGCAAGTAGATGGGCGAGCCGGGCAGGCTGGGGCTGGCGGCGCGCGCCGCCTCGAGCATCTCGGCGCTCAGGTCCACGCCGGTCACCTTCAGGCCGCGGGCGGCCAGCGCGCGCGCGTAGCGCCCGCCGCCGCAGCCCACGTCCAGCACGCGCGCGCCGGCCTTGAGGCCCAGCGTGCGCACGATGAAGGCCGCGTGGCCCGCCGCCTCGGCGTCGTCGCGGTGGGGGTGCAGGTGCAGCCACAGGCGCCCGAAGGCGGTGGCGTACCACGGAGACGGGGCAGCAGGGGCGTCAGCGGCCGGCATCGAGGTCCTCCCGTGCGGCCTTGGCCGCCTTCTCCACCGCACCCCGCCAGTCGGTGTCCGAGCCGGGGGGATGCACGATGCTGCGCGAGGCGTTGATCACGGCCCCGCTGCCGTCCTGGCGGTAGCACACCGCCACGTCGCGCGCCGTGGCGCCCTGCGCGCCGTAGCCCGGCACGAGGAAGGGCGTGCTGGGCAGGCGCTGGCGCAGCGCCGCGCTGGCCTGCGGGCCCGTGGCGCCCACCACCGCGCCCACGGCCGAGAGGCCCGTGGCCGCGCTCACGTGCGGCGCGCCCAGGCTGGCCACGAGGTCGGCCGCGCGCTCGAAGACGCGCGCCTCCTGCGCGCCGGCCAGCGCGAGGTCCTGCAGGTCGGCGGCGCCGGGATTGCTGGTGCGCACCAGCACGTACAGGCCCTTGCCGTGCGCGGCGGCCTGCTTGACGAAGGGCGCCAGCGCGTCGCGGCCCATCCACGGGTTGAGCGTGACGGCGTCCACCTCGAAGTCACTGCCGGGCGCGAGGTGGCCGGCGGCGTAGGCCTCGGCCGTGGTGCCGATGTCGCCGCGCTTGATGTCGCCGATCACCAGCAGGCCCTTGCGCCGCGCCTCGGCCACGATCGTGGCGTAGGCCATCAGGCCGGGCAGGCCATGGGCCTCGAAGAAGGCGATCTGGGGCTTGTAGCAGGCCGCGTAGGGCGCCGTGATCTCCAGCACCTCCAGCCCGAAGCGCGTCAGCGCCTGCCGGGCGTCGCCCGCCTGCCGGAAGGCAGCCGGCAGCTGGTCCAGGCGCGGGTCGATGCCCACGCACAGGGTGGTGCGGCGCTCGCGGCGGCGCGCCTCGAGCCGGTCGAAGAAGGGGTCGGGGACCATGGCCGGATGGTACCTAGCACGACCCGGCAGCGCGCCTGTTGCCACGCGCCCCAAAGGAGGGGACCATGCCGGGCCCGCGTGGCACCAAGGGTCGCGCGGCAGCCCCGCCCCGGAGCCCCCATGCTCGGCATGGTCTTCACCGAGCTGCTCCAGATGGTCGAGCAGCAGCACTCCTTCGCCGTCGCCGACCGCATCGTCGAGCGTGCGGGCGCGCGCGGCGCCTACACCTCGGTGGGCTACTACCCCGACAGCGAGCTCATGGCGCTGGTCGAGGCCCTGTCGGCCGAGACCGGCACGCCCGTGCCGGAGCTGCTGCGCGCCTACGGGCGCCACCTGCTGGGCTGCTTCCGCGCCGGCTTCCCGGCCTTCTTCGACGAGGCGCCCACGGCCGAGATCTTCCTCGAGCGCCTGGAGTCGCACGTGCATGCCGAGGTGCGCAAGCTCTACGCCACGGCGCGGCCGCCCGTGTTCGAGCTGGTGCGCACGCCGCAGGGCGAACTGGTGCTCGACTACGTCTCCTCGCGCGGGCTGGCCGACTTTGCCGAGGGCCTGCTGGAGGGCGTGCTCGAGCACTACCGCGTCGATCCCACCGGCCTGCGGCGCGAGGACCTCTCGGGGGGGGTGGGCACCCACGTGCGCTTCCGGTTGCCGCGCCTTGCGTGAGCCCCACGCCATGCAGGGCCGGGCGCCGCGGCGGCCGGCCGCGGGGAGGCCGCAGTGAGCGCCGGGCACGACGCGGACACCGATGACGCCGCCGCCTGGCGGCGGCGCTTCCAGCGCGAGCGCACGGCGCGCAAGGAGGCCGAGAGCCTGCTGCACGT
Source organism: Planctomycetia bacterium (assembly GCA_046094945.1). Lineage (GTDB taxonomy): Bacteria > Planctomycetota > PLA2 > PLA2 > JAEUHO01 > CAXQZU01. The sequence goes on from JBJTIJ010000006.1 coordinate 4,197, forward strand.
CAAGAGCCGCGAGATCTACGCCATCAACGAGGCGCTGGCGCAGCGCGCCGCCGAGCTCGACGCCTCGCTGGCCGAGCTGGTGCAGGCCAAGGCCGCGCTGGTGGAGCGCGAGAAGATGGCGGCGCTGGGCGGCCTCGTGGCCGGCGTGGCCCACGAGATCAACACGCCGCTGGGCGTGGCGCTCACCGCCGCCTCGCTGGCCCACGAGCGGCTCGACGAGCTGCGCGTGGCAGCGGCCGGCGGCGGCGGCCGCCCGGGCGCGCTGCGCACGCTGGTGGGCGAGCTCGACGAGGCGCTGGCGCTGGTGCAGGGCAACCTCGAGCGCGCGGCCTCGCTGGTGCGCAACTTCAAGATGGTGGCGGTGGACAAGTCGAGCAACGACGTGCGCCCGGCCAGCGCCGCCGAGCTGCTGGAGGGCGTGGTGGCCAGCCTGCGGCCCGTGCTGCGGCGCGCGCGCCGAGGCGCACGTGGAAGAGGCCAGCGAGGCCCTGCTGCACGTGGCGGCGGGCTCGCTGCTGCAGGTGCTCACCAACCTGGTGCAGAACGCATGCGTGCACGCCTTCGAGGGCGTCGAGAGCGCGCGCTCGGTGCGGCTCTCGGCACGCCTGGAGCCGCAGCGCCTCGTGCTGCGCGTGGCCGACAACGGGCAGGGCATGACGCCCGAGGTGGCCGCGCGCGCCCACGAGCCCTTCTTCACCACCCGCCGCGGCTCGGGCGGCAGCGGGCTGGGGCTGGCCATCGTGCACAACATCGTGGCCGAGCGCTTCGGCGGCACGCTGCACCTGGAGACCGCGCCCGGCGCGGGCACCTGCTGGACGCTGGTGCTGCCGCTGGGCACGCCGGCGCTGGCCCGCCCGGCCGGGGCGGCAGGCGCCGGCGGGACGGCCTCGGCATGAGCGACGCCTCGTTCCCCGCCCCCGCGCCC
>JBJTIJ010000007.1:0-1656 GCA_046094945.1 Planctomycetia bacterium
CCCGTGCGCGTAGGCCTCGCCGGCGCCGATGGTGCCGCGCAGCGCGATGGCCGCCCAGGCGTCGGGGTGGTGCAGGCGCACGCGCGCCTCCACGCCCTCCTCGCGGCCGCCGTAGGCCCGGGGCGCCGCCCCGTCGGGCTCCACCCACAGCACGCCGCGCTGCATGTGGCGCAGGCGGGTGCGCACGCGCGCCTCCAGCCAGCGCGCCACGGCCGCGGGCACGTGCGTGCGGTGGACGGCGGGGCCGCGGCTCATGGGCTGGATCCTGCCGCAGGCGGGGACAGAGGTCCCGGGCCTACGGCGGCCGCGAGGAGGGCGTGGAGGCGCGCGTGCGCCTGCACCACCCCGACGCCTGGGCGGCCATCGCGCTGCGCGGCACCATCGGCGCCGGCGAGGCCTACGCGCACGGGCTGTGGTCGTCGCCCGACCCCGAGGCCGTGGTCCGGCTGCTGCTGCAGAACGAGGCCGTGCTCGGGGGCCTGGACAGCGGCCTCTCGCGCTGGGCCCGGGGCCTGCTGGTGGGCGAGCACCGCCGGCGCACCAACTCGCCCGCCGGCGCGCGACGCAACATCGAGGAGCACTACGACCTGGGCGACGACCTCTTCACGCACGTGCTGGACGCCAGCATGTGCTACTCGTGCGCCTGGTACGGGCCGGGCGTGGAGCGGCTGGAAGACGCGCAGGACCAGAAGCTTGAGCGCATCGTGCAGCGCCTCGGCGTGCAGCCCGGCCAGCGCGTGCTGGAGGTGGGCACGGGCTGGGGCGCGCTGGCCGTGCGCGTGGCCCAGCGCAGCGGCGCGCAGGTGACCACCACCACCATCTCGCCCAGCCAGCGTGCCGCGGCCTGCGCGCGCATCGAGGCGGCGGGCCTCGCGGGCCGCATCGAGGTGCTGGCGCAGGACTACCGCCACCTCGAGGGCCGCTACGAGCGCATCGTGAGCATCGAGATGGTCGAGGCCGTGGGCGCCGACCGCTACGACGAGTACTTCGCGGCGCTCGCCCGGCACCTCACCCCCGGGGGGCGCATCCTGCTGCAGGCCATCACCATCGACCCGCGCCACTACGAGCGCGCGCGGCAGGGCGTGGACTTCATCCAGCGCTACATCTTCCCCGGCTCCAACATCCCCTCGGTGCCCGCGCTGGAGGAGGCGGCCGGCCGCGTGGGCCTGCGCCTCGTGGAGCGCGACGACTGGACCGCCCACTACCCCCCCACGCTGCGCGCCTGGGCCCTGCGCCTTGAGGCCGCGGCCCCCGCCGTGCGCGCGCTGGGCTTCGACGACACCTTCCTGCGCCTGTGGGACTTCTACTTCGCCTACTGCGCCGGCGGCTTCAGCGAGCGCCGCATCGGCCTCGAGCACCTCGTCTTCGAGCCGGCCTGAGCGCGTGGCCGAGGCCTCGCCCAGCCCCGGGAGCGTGCCGGGCATGCCGGGCGTGCCGGCGGCAAAGCGCCCGCTGCGCATCGTGCACCTCGCGCCCGGCGGCTGGCCGCGCATCGGCGGCGGCCAGCTGCTGAGCACGCGCGTGGCCGAGGGCCTCGCGCTGCGCGGCCACGCCGTGCACATGGTGGCCGCCGCCGATGCGCGGCCAGCCGCCGGGCGCGAGGTGCACGATGCGCAGCGGGCGCTTTGCCGCCGGCACGCCCGGCTTGCCCGGCAG
>JBJTIJ010000008.1:0-4142 GCA_046094945.1 Planctomycetia bacterium
GGGGTGGGTGGGGTTCTTCTGCGCGAAGGCGTCCACCTGCTCGGCCGCGGTGTCGTAGAGCTGGACCACCTCGGCGAAGGGCACGTCGCCGCGCGCACCGGCGCTGAGCGCCTCCTGGTGGCCCAGCGTGGCCAGGCCGTAGCGCGCGAGGTCCTTCTGCTGGTCGCTGCTGCCCTGCGCCGTGAGCATGCCCTCGTAGACACGGCGGGCCAGCTTGAAGAAGCGCGCCTGCGCCAGCTTCTGGCCGAAGTCGAAGTCGTCGGCCCCGGCCTCGGCGCGCGGCGCGCCGGCCAGCACGAGGGCGGGCAGGAGCAGAGCGCAGGCCGTGCGCAGGAAGCGTCGCGTGGACACCATGGAAGGACTCCAGGGGCGGGGGAGGGGCCATCCCGGACAGGAACGGCCGCGGTTGCCGGGGCCCGCGGGGCGCGGTCCCAGGCGCGGCGCATTCTACGGATGGGGGGCGCGTGCGGCAACGCAGCCCGCCGGCCGGCCCCGTGGGCTGTGCACGGTGGGCTGTGCACGGCCCGGACATGACCATGGCCCGGAAATGACGCGAGCCCCGGGACGTGTCCCGGGGCTCGCAGGAGCGCCCCCCGCGTGGCGGGCGCTGGGTGCGCTGGCGCGCGGCTACTTGGGGCAGGCCACCGGGGGGGGGGCCGGCTGGCGCAGCGGGCGCCACGTGAAGGCCTCGGGCGGCAGCGGCTTCACGTCGAGCTCACCCTTGGGCGCGTACTCCTCGAGCGGCACGATCTCGGCCGTGATGAGGATCAGCAGGTTGCGGCGGTTGACGTAGTGGCCCTTGCGCGAGAACAGGAACGACAGGATCGGGATGTCGCCCAGGATGGGCGTCGTGCTGTTCATCGTCTCCTGCTCGTAGTACTTCAGGCCGCCCAGCATCAGGGTGGCGCGGTCCGGCATGGTCACGGTCGTGCGCACGCGGCTCACACGCAGCTCGGGCAGCTGGATGGTCACGGGAGCGTTGGCCGTCACCGGGCCCGAGGCCAGCGAGGTGGTGAAGGTCGCGATCGGGCGCGTGAGCACGGCCACCGTCGGGCGCAGCTCCAGCGTCACGAACTTGCGGTTCTGCGACACCGTCGGGCGCACGTCGAGAACGATGCCGTCCAGGATGGTCTGGATCACCGGGTTGGCGATGTTCGACGCCTGGGCGATCTCGACCTCGTAGTCCTGCACGTACGAGACCTGGTTGAGCACCTGCACGTTGGCGCGCTGGGTGTTGTAGACCGTGATGCGCGGGCTGGTGATGTTCTGGATGCGCTCGCTCTTCTGCACGGCGCGCAGGATCACCTCCATCTCGGTGTCATCGAGGAAGGTGTGCTGGAAGGAGAGGCCGCCCGAGCCGGTGAGCACGTCGGGGTTGCCCAGCAGCACGTCGAACAGGTTCTCCATGCGGGCGGCGTACTGGCCGTCCTGGCCGTCGTTGTAGAAGATGCCCGCGTCGGCCGCCGTGCCCACCGAGGAGGGCTCGGGCTGCAGGCCCAGGGCGCTGCTGAAGCCGGTGGGGGCCGAGGGGTTGCCGAAGAACACGTCGTTCTGGCTCACCGAGGAGCCCAGGCCGGGCACGCCGGCGGTGGTGTTCGTCAGGCCCAGGCCGCGCATGTCCACGCCGATGTCGCGCAGGAAGTTGTCCTCGGCCGTCAGGAAGCGCACCTCGAGGTTGACCAGCAGGCCCGTGTTGGCGCGCAGCTCGCTGAGCAGCTTCTCGACGTTGGCCAGCACCTCGGGGGTGTTCTTGGCGATCAGCAGGCCCTTCTTGGCCTCGAGGGTGGCCGGGTCTTCCCAGGCGCCGGGGCCGCCGATCGTCTCCTTGATCAGATCCTGGAGCTGCTCGGGCTGGATCAGCTCCACCGGCTCGGCCAGCTCGGGCGGCTCGGGCGGGGTGAAGTTGCTGGGGAACAGGTTGATCTCCTGGCCCAGGTAGCTCTGGATCTTGACCTGCAGGTCGTTGATGTCGAAGAAGCGCAGGATGTAGGAGCCGGTGATCTCCTCGGCCGTGGTGATGCGCACGAGGCCGTCACGCACCTCCCACTTCAGGCCGTTCTGCTCGGTCATGATGTCGAGGATGTCGCTCACGGCGTAGTCGTCGATCGTGAGGGGCACGCGGGCCTCCTCCTTCTCGCTCTGTGCCTTGGGCGTGATGTAGAAGTTCAGGCCGGTCATCGTGCGCAGGTAGCTCACGGCCATCGGCAGGGTGGTGTCGTCACCCCACTGCAGGTTCATCACGCGCTTGCTCTTGAGCGCGGCGTAGATGGCGCCATTGGTGCCGAGCTCGTCCGTGGGGACCTCGTCGCCCACCACGCGCGGCTTGCGCTGCGCGATGCCGTCAAGCCAGTCGCCCGACCACTCGACCACCTTGGTCTGGGGCAGCATGTCGAACTCGAGCTGCTGCATCACGCGCTTCCACTGGTCGTCGAAGTTGCGCTTGTGCGTGTCGAGTGCCGCCATGTGCTTGGCGTCGTGCGCCACGTCGATCATGCTCGTGGCGCTGCGGTTGGTGGGGTCGATGCGCAGCACCTGGCGCGCGTAGTCGATGGCGGCCTCGTAGCGGCCCTCGCGGAAGGCCACGTTGGCCTGCTCGAAGTAGGCCTGGATCTTGCCCAGCGCCTGCTCGCGCGTGCGCATCAGGTCGCGCTCGCGCTCGAGCTGGGCGGCGCGCAGGGCCTCCTCGCGGCGTGCACGCTCGGCCAGGGCCGACTTGTGCTGGGCCGAGTCGATCAGGTCACGCAGGGCGGCCGCCGAGGTGCCGAAGTCGCTCGTGTCGTCGTACCAGCTCACGATGGCCAGGGCGCGGTTGTACTCCTGCACCGCGCCGGCGTACTCGTCGCGCGACTCCAGCGAGCGGCCCAGCTCGAGGTGGTTGCGCACGCGGGCCACCGACTCCTGGCGACGCACCTGCTGCAGCGCACGCTGCTCCTTGATGTAGCCGTCCACCGAGCTGGGACGGTTGCTGGTGAGGTTGGTCCAGCCCTCGAGCGCCTCGGCGTTGCCGGGGTCGAGCTCGAGCGCCTTGCCGTAGGCCTCGCGCGCGGCCTCGATGTTGCCAGCGCCCATCGCCTCGCGCGCCTTGGCCAGCTGCTGGCCCACGAGGAACTTGGCCTGCTCGCTGGCAATCTGCGCCGCGCGACGGGCCTCCTCGAGCTGCTGCTCCGGCGTCTTCTCCGGCGCCGCGGGAGCGGGCGCAGGCTCGGCGGCCGGCTGCGCGGGCGCATCGTCGGGCTGCGCCATGGCGACCACCACCGGTCCGGGCTGCGCCGGCGCCTGCGGCGCATCGCCCGCGTCACCCGCGGGGCCGTAGGGCTCGACGCCGAGCCGGTTGGTGCGGCAGGCCGCCAGCGGCGTGGCCATCAGCGTGCACAGCGCAAGGCTCAGCACGCGACGCGACGCAGGGACATTCAGGAACGAGGTGAAGCTCGACATCCGCGGTGTGCTCCGGGCGGGAACGCGAGCCTGCCTGCACGCCACCGACGAACCCTCGATCGTCGGCACGGCGCGCGAGCGCCGTCGTGCAGGCCTGCCCGTGAACCCTGGGGGACGCGGGGAAGAGTGGCGATGCCGTGTCACGCCCCCGTCACCCCGTGCGACCTTTTTTCGGCGGGCCATCTGCGCCTTGTATGCGTCTTGTTCGCATGCCTGCCTGGTCGGGCGAGCCCGGTGGAGGCCGGCACCCCAAGTGCAGGTGGGCGGGCGTGCAGAGGCCGGGCAGTGTCGCCGCAGGCGGTCAGCGCGTGGCTTGCGAAGCCGTCGGGGGAGCGCCCTAGGCTCCCTCCATGCCTCAGGCTGGCCCTGACCCGCTGCTCGCCGAGGCCCTCTTCTATGTGGAGTGGCTGCGTGGCGCCGGGGCGCGCTTCCTGCCCGCGGACGGCCCACCCCCGGCCAGCCCCGCGCCGGCGGCTGGCTCGGAGGACGCGTCCGGTGCGGCCGCGGCCGCCCGGGCCGCAAGCCAGCGGCTGCTGGCCCAGCGGGCCGGGGCGCCGGGGGCGGCAGCGGGTCCACGGGCAGGCGGGCCGCACCCGGCCCCGCCGGGGCGGCGGGAGCGCTGGGACTGGATGGGGTCAGCCGAACGGCTTGGCTGCCCTGTGTGGCGGCCGCCCCCGGCGCCCCGGCCCGCGGGGCCAGCAGCCGCT
>JBJTIJ010000009.1:0-3664 GCA_046094945.1 Planctomycetia bacterium
GGGCCGTCGCGCTGGCCCTCACGCTGGCCGAGGTGCTGCGCCGGCCCCGCGCGCGGGCCTCGCGCGCGGCCGGGCTGGCGCTCGTGGCCGCCTGCGCGCTGCTGCTGCCCGCCTGCAGCACGAGCAGCGAGGCGCCGCCGCCCGACGCGCTGCTGTTCCTGGCCGACGGCCGGCAGGCGGGCGTCGTCGAGCTCTACGCCTGCGACGCCAATGGGCAGGGCCTGCGCGTGGTGAGCGGCGCGCTGGTGCCTGCGGCCGACGTGCTCGACTTCGCCTGGAGCCCCGACCGCCAGCTGGTGGCCTTCCGCGCCGACCGCGATAGCGACGAGCAGTACGAGCTCTACCTCGTCGACATCGTCAACGGCGGCTCGCCCGTGAAGGTCTCGGGCCCGCTCGCCGCCGGCGGCGACGTCTACGGCGGCTACGCCTGGCGCGACGACGGCCTGCGGCTGGCCTACGTTGCGGACGCCAACGCACCGCTGCAGACGGAACTCTTCGTGGCCGCGCTCTCCGGGGCAGCGCAGCGTGTCTCGCCCACGCTGGCGGCCGGCGGCTACGTGAACGACTTCGCCTGGCAGCCCGGGGGCTTGCGCCTGGCCTTCCGCGCCGACGTGGATGGCAGCGGCCGCGAGCTGCTGCACACGGTCTCGGCCGAGGGCACGGGCCTGTCGGCCGACACGGCCGTGCTGGGCACCACGCAGGACCTCGCCTGGTCGCCCAGCGGCCTGCGCGTGGCCGTGCTCGCCGACGTGGCCAACGACGGCCGCTTCGCCCTGCGCACGCTCGACGCGCTGGGCGGAGATGCGCAGGACGCCAGCGCGCTGGCCTCGGCCGCCAACCCGCTGGCCAGCGTGCAGGCCTTTGCCTGGCGCGACGACGGCCTGCGCCTCGCCTACCTCGCCGACCGCGACGTGGCCGGCCGCACCGACGCCTGGGCCGCCGCGCCCGGGGGCAGCGCGCAGGCGCTGCTGCGCGCCGCGCCGGCCGGGCGCCACGTGCTGGAGGTGGCCTGCCAGCCCGCCGGCACGCGCGTGGCGCTGCGCGTGGAGGACGCCACCACGGCGTTGCCCACGCTGTGGCTCGTGGACGACGACGGCACCGACAGCGTGGCCGTGATGGGGGCGCCCGGCACCGAGGGCGTGCTAGACCTTGCCTGGTCGCCCGACGGCACGCAGCTGGCCTTCCGCGCCGACACCGACGTGGACGGCGCCCCCGACCTCTACAGCGTGCTGGCCGACGGCCTCTCCGCTCCGCAGCGCCTGAGCACGCTGGGCACGGGCGAGCAGGTCTTCGACGTCCGCTGGTCGCCCGACGGCACGCGCCTGCTCTACACCAGCGACGACGATGCGCCCGTCACGCTGGTGCGCGACCTGTTCCTGGTCACGCCCGGCTCGCCGGCCCAGCGCCTGACCAGCCACACCACGCTCGCCTCCTCGGTGGGCGGCTACACCGTCACGCAGGACGGCACGCAGGCCGCCTGGGACGACGGCCTCACGCCCGGCGAGCCGCGCGCCGTCTTCCTGCTGACGCTGGCCAACGTGCCGCTCCTCCCGCTGCAGGTCACGGCCCCGCTCGACCCGCCGCTGACCGCCTCGGGCTCCGTCGCGGCGCGCTAGCCGACCGCGCGGCTCAGGACTCCCGCCCGGAGAGCAGGTCGGCGAGGCGGGTGCTGGCGCTGCGGCAGGCGGCTGCATCGCCTGAGGCGATGGCGTCGGCGAGCGCGTCCACCGCGGCGCGCAGCCCCGCGCGCGCCTCCGGGGCCAGCGCGTCCATGGCGCGCTCGGCCCGCTCCAGCAGCGGCCGGTAGGGTTGCGAGGCCGGGCGCGCCGCCCACATGCCGTCCATGCGCGCCGTGGCGGCCTGCACCTCGCTGGGCCCCATCTCGGCGTCCGTGAGGCGGTGCTCGATCACGATGCCCTGGCGCGTGGCGGCGATGTGGGCCTCCAGGCGCAGCACGCCGTGCGGGTCGTAGTGCAGCACCAGCTCGATCTGGTGCGGCCTGCCCGTGCGCGAGGGCACCACGTCGCGCAGCACGGCGGTGCGCAGCGCGATGGCCTCGGCGGGCACGCGCGCGCGGCCCGTCGGGTCCTGGAAGACCTGGATGGGCACGTGCGCCTGGTCGGTGGCGAGCAGGTGGTAGGTCTTGCGCACCTGGCTGGGGATGGGGGTGTTGGGCGGGATGAGGGCCTCGTAGACCACGACGGGCCGCCCGCCGCCGGGGGCCAGCACCGAGACGCCGATGCCCATCGGGGCCACGTCGGTGATCAGCGGGCCGGTGGCCGTGTCCAGCAGGCCGGTGAGCTGGGCAGCGCGGATGGAGGCGCCCATGCCCACGGCCAGCACGGGATCGATGCCCTGCGTGCCCGCGCGGCCCAGCGTGGCCTCGATCACCTGCCGCACGGCCGGGATGCTCGAGGTGCCGCCGATGAGCAGCACGCGGTGGATGGAGGAGGGCCGCACGTCCTTCGAGCGCAGCGCCTTGAGCAGGCACTCGCGCGTGCGCTGCAGCAGGCCCTCGCACGCCTCCTCGAACTCGGCGCGGCTGACGGTCACCTCCACGCTCACCACCTGCCCGCCGGACTCCGTGCCCACCTCGTGCAGCGACACCTCGGCCTGCGGCGCCGAGGTGAGCGCGATCTTGGCCTGCTCGGCCACGGCCTTGATGTCGCGCCGCAGGCTGGGGCTGAGCGCCGCGCCGGGGGCCGCCGCCTGCACCTTGGCCTTCAGCAGGCCCACCATGGCGTCGTCGAAGTCCTTGCCGCCCAGCCGCGGGTCGCCGAAGGAGCAGCGCACGTCCATGACGCCCGCGAACATCTCCAGGATCGTGATGTCGAGCGTGCCGCCGCCGAAGTCGAAGACCAGCACCTGCTCCTCGGCGGCCATGTGGTCGATGCCCCAGGCCAGCGCGGCGGCCGTGGGCTCGGCCATCATCAGCAGCACCTCCAGCCCCGCGATGGCCGCGGCGTCCTGCGTGGCGCGCTTGGCCTTGTCGTCGAAGTTGGCCGGCACCGAGATCACCACCTGCCGCACGGGCTGGCCCACGTAGGCCTCCGCCGACGCGCGCAGGTGCTTGAGCAGCAGCGCCGCCACCTCCTGCGGGCGCAGCGACTCGCTGCCCAGCAGGATGCGCCGGTCGGTGCCCATCTTGCGCTTGGCCTCGCGCACGCCGCGCCCGGGCTCGTCCACCAGCTCGCGCGCCGCCTCGCCCACCAGCACCTCGCCCGCCTCGCCCAGCGCCACCAGCGAGGGGATCACCGCGTTGCCCGTCACCGGGTCGGGGATGGGCTCGGCGCGCCCGCCCCGGAACACGCACACCTCGCAGGTCGAGGTGCCCAGGTCGATGCCGATGGCGAAGCGCTCAGGCATGCCGGCCGCCCTGGCAGGCCAGGTCGCAGGCCCTCGCCCTCGCGTGGGGCGGAGGCTGCAGCGGGAGGGAACCACCACGAGTGCGCACGCAGCCTCCGGGCCTCGAGGCCCACAGCGACCTGCGCGGGATGATGGCCGCGCCCGGGCTCCCGGCGCAAGGCCCCCCCTCGCCTGCGCCTCTGCGCCCTCCGGTGGGGGCCCGGGCGCGGCCTTCATCCCGCGCAGGTCGCTGGGGGCCTCGAGGCCCGGAGGCTGCGTGCGCCCTCGGGGTGGTTCCGTCCCGCTGCTGCCTCCGCCG
>JBJTIJ010000010.1:0-2986 GCA_046094945.1 Planctomycetia bacterium
ACGCTGGCCCCGCAGCCGGCGCAGAGCATGCCCGTCCCGGGCACGGCGCGCCAGCCAAGGCCGGCGCGGCGGCGGGCGTCCTCCCCCCTGCCGGCGCCCGACCCCGCGCAGGGCGGCGGCACGGGCGCGCCCATGCCGTCAGCCACCAGCCCGGCCCGCAGCCCGTCGAGCGCCTCGCAGGCCTGCGGGTCCAGCGACAGGCCCTCCAGCGAGCCCCGGCCGCCGGCCAGGTCGTTGCGCTCGACGCGGTCGGCCTGCCGGTCGTAGGCCTGCTCGCGCAGCCGGTTGCGGCGCACGTCCCACTCCAGCAGCACGGCGTGGCGCCCGGTGCGCGCGCTGCGCAGCTGCAGCTCGAGGTCCTCGCGCGCCACGTCGAAGTTCACGAAGTCGAAGGACAGCGCCGTGCGGTCGGCGTCCTCTCCGGCCAGCAGCGGCGCCAGCGAGCGGCCCACCGTGCCCGGCGGCGCCAGCACCCCGGCCGCCTCGGCCAGCGTGGGCATCAGGTCCATCAGCGGCACGTGGCGCGTGATCACCTTGCCGCCGCCCCACGCGCCGGGTCCCACCACCACCAGCGGCACGTGCAGCACCTCCTGGTGCAGGATGCGGCCGTGCTCGAGCGTGCCATGCTCGCCGAAGGCCTCGCCGTGGTCGCTGGTGATGACGAGGAAGGTGTTCTCCAGCAGCCCCTCGCCCTGCAGCCACGCCACCGTCTCGCGCAGCAGGCCGTCCACCCAGCGCACGCCGGCCACGTAGGCCTGCTTGAGCTCCTCGGCCAGCGCAGGCCGCGGCTCCTCGCGGTAGCCCGACCACAGGTAGCGCATCACCGTGGACTGGAACGCCGGGCCGTGCGCGCGCTCGAGCGCGGCGCGGTGCGGCCGGCTGAGCATGAAGTGGCGCGCCCACTCCCACGGCTCGCGCGCGGCGGAGGCATCGAAGCCCTCGGCCTCCGGCTGCGCCCCCACGCGGTAGCGGTTGTTCTCCGGGCCGTAGGGATCGTGGGCCTCGAAGCTGTGCAGCAGCAGGAAGAAGGGCCGGCCGGGCGCCAGGCTGCGCCGCCACGGCTGCAGCGTGCGCGCCGCGCGGTCCAGGCCGAAGCTGTCGCGCCCGGCCGAGAAGCCGCGCAGCAGGCCGTCCTCGCCGTGCAGGGCCCACAGCGCGCCGCTGTAGGCCGCGCGGCTGTAGCCGGCGCGCCCGAACGCCTCCGCCCAGGTGGCCAGCGCCGCCGGCAGGCGCGGGGCGCTCACCATGCGCATGCAGCCGTGGTCGGGGGGCAGCACGCCCGTGAGCAGGCTGGCCATGGACGGGATGGTCCACGGCGCCGCCGAGGTCACGTCGGTGAACAGCACGCCGCGGCGCGCCAGCTCGCGCGCGAAGGGCATCTCGGCCGGCTCGCCCTGCGGGCCCGCCAGCATGTCGCCGCGCAGCGTGTCGACGACGATGACGATGACGTTGGGCCGGCCTGAGGGCGCCACCACGGGCGCCGGCTGGCAGCCACGCACGTACTGCCACAGCAGGCCCGCGGCCAGCAGCACGCACAGCAGGCCCAGCGCCAGCGGGCCGCGCCTCATCGCGCCGCCCCCCGGCCCAGCGGGATGGGCCGCCCGTCGAGGCCGGCGCTGGAGAGCCCGAAGAACTCCAGCGCGGTGGCCGCGATGTCGCGCACGTGCCAGGGCCGCCCGGGCTCGGGCGACGGCACGCGCACGTTGGACAGCAGCACGCCGGGCACCACGTCGGGGTCGGTGCTGCAGTGGTCGCCCGACCACGGCCGCTCGTTCCTCTCGAGGACCGGCCCGCCGAAGCCACCCAGCAGCGCCGTCTGCCACGAGACGCGGTAGCCCTCGGCAAAGCCCAGCTGCAGGTGGCCGGCCTCGTGCGCCGTGGGCCCCGTGTAGGCCTCGTGCAAGAGCTCCACGCGCCGGATGGGCGCCTCGTCGGGCAGCCAGGGGTTGCGCAGGGCCAGCAGCCGCGTGCGCAGCTCGGCGCACAGCGCGGGCACCTCGGCGGGCTCGACGATGCCCTGCGGGCGCACGCCGCGCACGTTGAGGAAGACCTGGCCCAGGCCAATGGCCACGGCCCGCGTGCGCGACCAGTCCACCACGTCCACGCCCAGGTCGCCGCGCTGGAACAGCTGTGCGAGGTTCTTGCTGCCCACGCTGCCGCGCAGCGCGAGGTAGCCCTCCTCCAGCAGCCACTGGTTGACGTTCATGCCCCAGCGCCAGGTGGCGAAGCCGTGGTCGCTCACCACCAGCAGCACGTCGCCGGGCTCCAGCCGGGCCCGCACCGCGCCCACGATCTCGTCCATGCCGCGGTAGGCCGCCAGGATCGGGTCGCCCAGCCGGGCCGCCACCTGCGCGTCATGCATGGGATGGCCGCTGTCGCGCAGGCGGAAGAAGGCGTGCGCCACGCGGTCGGTGGCGGTGAAGCACTGGAACACGCAGCGCGCACCGCGCTCGATCTCGCCCAGCAGCAGCGCCGCCCCGCGGCGCATGTCGTCGAGCGCGTCGGCCAGGAAGGCGTCGTCGTCCTGGCGCCAGTCGTTGAGCGCGAAGGTCTGCTCCTGCCAGCCCACGGTCTCGAAGGGCCCGTAGCGCTCGACGAGCTCGGCGCCGTAGCCCGCCGGCGTGGTCAGGGGCAGCACGCTCGCGCGCAGGTCGATGTTGACCGGGTCGGCCAGCACCGTCAGGGGCTCCAGCGACTTGGCCTCCACGCGCACCAGCCCTGCCACCTCCACCGCCGGCCAGGTGCCCAGGCGGAAGCGCACGGGGAAGAAGCCGCTGCGGCCGCCGGACTCCAGCCGCTCGCGCCGCCCGCCCAGCTCCACCGTCACCGCGCGGGCCTTGCCCTGCGCGTCGCGCTCCACCTCGAAGCCCACCGACATCTCGGGCGCGGTGGGCGCCATCACCACCTGGTCGGCCCGGCCCGGCTTCGCCGCCATGGTGTCGGAGTTCGGCGGCACGCAGGTGCCGCTGGCCGGCGGGCCGCAGGC
>JBJTIJ010000011.1:0-1308 GCA_046094945.1 Planctomycetia bacterium
GCCCCCCCACGACCGTCCTGCCCGCATCCTGCTCGTGCGGCTCTCGGCGCTGGGCGACGTGGTGCACGCCCTGCCCGTGCTGGCGGCCCTCAAGTTCAGGCAACCCGGTTTCCAAGTGGACTGGGCCGTGGACGACCGCTCGGCCGGCCTGCTGCAGGGCCACCCCGGCCTGCGGCGCGTGGTGGTGCTGCCGCGCAAGGGGCTGGCGGGCACGGCGGGCTGGCTCAAGGGCATGGGCCCGCTGGCGCGCTTCGCCGGCCAGCTGCGGCAGGGCGACTACGACCTGGCGCTGGACCTGCAGGGCAACCTCAAGAGCGGGCTGGTGGCGCGCCTCTCGGGCGCGCGCTGCGTGCTGGGGGCGGCGCGCCGCCACACGCGCGAGGGCAACCACCTGTGGCTCAGCCACGGCATCGACCTGCCGGCCGGCGCCCGCCACAAGGTCGAGCGCAACCTCGCCCTGCTGGGCGCTGCGCTGGGCGCGGAGGTGGCGTGGGCGGCCCCGGACCTCGGCCTTGCGCCCGCCGAGCAGGAGGCCGCGGCGGCAGCGCTGGCGCAGGCCGGCCTCTCCCCGGCGGGCTTCGTGGCGCTGCACCCGGGCAGCAGCGGCTTTGGCGCCTTCAAGCGCTGGCCGGCCGACCGCTACGCCGCGCTCGCGCGCCGGCTGGCCACGCGCGCCCAGCCCGTCGTGCTCACCTTCGGCCCCGGCGAGGAGCCGCTGGTGGAGGCGGTGGAGCGCCACGCCGCGGGCCATGCACGGCGCGTGGCCACCCCCGGCCTGCGCGTGCTGGCGGCGCTGCTCTCGCGCGCACGCCTCGTGGCCGGCGGCGACACGGGCCCGCTGCACCTGGCGGCGGCGCTGGGCGTGCCCGTGCTGGGCATCTACGGCCCCAAGGACCCGGCCGTCTACGGGCCCTACGGGCGGCGCCCCGACGGCACGGCCGGCCTGCTGCCCAGCGTGGTGCAGCCCGACGTGGCCTGCCGCCCGTGCACGCTGCGGCGCTGCTCGGCGCCCATCTGCCTCACCACGCTGGCCCCCGAGCGCGTGCTGGAGGCCCTGCCCACGCCCGTGTAGGCGCAGGGCTGCGCGCCAGCCTGCGCAGCGGCCTGCGCGCGGCTACTTGAGGAAGGTCTCCACGCACTGCACGGCCGCCTCCTCGCCCCGCGCCTCGGCGAGGTAGGCCTCCTGCGCGGCCTTGCGGTCGTCCTGGATCGAGCGCTCGCGCATGTCGGCGATCGACTTCTTGCGCTCGGCCTGCTTGCTGAGCGACTTGTACTCCTTCAGGCCCTTCTCGCTGCCCTGCTTGAAGC
>JBJTIJ010000012.1:0-1076 GCA_046094945.1 Planctomycetia bacterium
GAACCGCGACCTGGCCGTCACCACCGACTACCGCACGGTCTTCAGCGAGCTGCTGCTCGACCACATGAAGCTGCACCCCTCCAAGCAGCTCTTCCCCAAGTTCACGCCCCCCGAGGCGCGGCTGGGGCTGTTCGCCTAGCGCCGCCGCAGCGTCACCAGCAGCGTGGGCGCCTGGCCCACGCCGCTGGTGGCGGCCTCGGCCTCGGGCACGCTGGCGTTGTCGCTAGTGCTGTCGCCGTCGCTGTCGCGCGTGGCAAAGCGCAGGCGGAACTGCAGGCGCGGGCGGCCCAGCGCCAGCACCTGCGCCAGCGCATCGGTCACGTCCACGGTGCGCGGGCCCAGCGTGGGGGCCGTGGCCACCGTGCCCACGGCGAGGTCGAGCGCGCGCGCCGCGTAGTCGTCGGCATCCAGCGTGCCGTAGTCGAGGTAGTCCACCACGAGGCTGCCGTGCGTGGCCAGCGGCGTGCCGTTGACGGCGTAGAGGTCCAGCCGCAGCAGCGCCGACTCCACCAGCACCTCGCCCGGCAGGCCGGTGACGTCGAAGGAGAGGAACTGGCGCGCCCCCAGGCCCCGCACGCTGCCGTCGAGGTCGCCCACCACGGGCAGCACGCGGCTGGCCTGCACGCCTCCGTCGCTGAACACCACGCCGTCCTCGGCCGGCACGCTGGAGAGCACGGCGTCGAGCAGCTCGCCGCGGCTGCCCGTGCCGCCGCCCGTGCCGCAGCCCGGGGCCAGCAGCAGCAGCGCCAGCAGCAGCCCCGGCAGCCGTGCCCGCGACGGTCCCGGCAGCAGCACGCGCGCGCCGCGCGGGGCGAGCGCAGGCCCCGGGGCCCGGCGGTGGCCGACGTTGCCTCGGGGGGACATGGGCATGGGGCCTCCTGCGCCGGCAGCGGGCAGGCAGCGCCCGCCAGCCCGCATCATCGACCCCAGCATGGACGCGCGGCAGGGGGAAGCCCGTCCCCGGGCCCGCGGGGCGGCGCCCGGCCGGGCCGCGGGCGCCCTGCGCCGGGCACCGGTCCCATGCCGCGGGTCCCATGCCACGGGTCCCGTGCCGCAGGTGCAGCGGGGCCCTGCCT
>JBJTIJ010000013.1:0-3471 GCA_046094945.1 Planctomycetia bacterium
AGGTCGTCGCCCAGCAGGCTCACGGCGGCCGTCTCGCGGGCCAGGTCGGTGCCGCTGCCCACCGCGATGCCCAGGTCGGCCGCGGCCAGTGCCGGCGCGTCGTTGAGGCCGTCGCCCACGAAGGCCACGGCCGCGCGCCGGCCCCCGCGCCAGCCGTAGAGGCGCTGCACCTTGTCCTGCGGCAGCAGGCCCCCCTCGGCGGCCGGCGCGCGGCCCGCCGGCGCTGGCCGCGGCCGACCTGGGCATCGCGGTGGGCAGCGGCACCGACCTGGCCCGCGAGACGGCCGCCGTGAGCCTGCTGGGCGACGACCTCGGGCGCCTGCCGGGCCTGCTGCGCGCCGCCCGCCGCACGCGCGCGGCCGTGCGCTGGAACCTGTTCTGGGCCTTCGCCTACAACGTGGCCGCCGTGGCGTGGGCCGTGCTGGCGCACCCGGCCCCCGTGCTGGGCGCGCTGGCCATGGTGGCCAGCAGCCTGTTCGTGATCGGCACCAGCCAGCGCCTGCGCGCCCGGCTGGTGGAGGACCTCGCGCCGCAGGCCGGCGGGCCGCAGGGAGCGGCCGGGGCGCAGGGCGGCGGGGCCGCCGGTGGGCCGGGCGCGGGCCCCGGCGCCGTCCCGGCCATGCCCCCGAAGGCGGTTCCCGGCGGCATCCCCGGCGCCTAGAATCAGGGCATGCAGCTGACGTTCTTCTTCTTCCTGCTGACCCTGGCCATGGGCCTGGCGGCGTGGACCGTCTTCTGGTGGACGGTGCGCAGCGGCCAGCTCAAGGATCCCGAGGCGCCGGCGGCGGAGATGCTGGCGAACGACGCGCGCGACCGGGCCGAGCCCATCACGGGAGACGCACGATGAGCGACCACGACCACGACGTGCACGTGCACGAGGGCCCCGGCATCGAGGAGGGCAATGCCCCCGTGCCCGGCTGGTACAAGGCCGTGCTGCTCGGGCTGGGCGTCTTCTGCGTCGTCTACATCGTGAGCAACCTCAGCGGCTGGAACCCGTGGGCCGCGCAGTGGAAGTAGGCGGCGCCTAGCCGACCTCGATGGCCGACGCCGCCCCGCGCCCGCAGCACCTCGACGAGGTGGCGGGCCTCGTGGTGCCCGCGCTCGACGCCTCCGAGCGCGCACGCGTGCGGCGCGTGCTGCTGCGGCTGCCCAACTGGCTGGGCGACATCGTGATGGCGGCGCCCACCGTGGCGGCGCTGGCACAGGCGCTGCCCGGCGCGCAGGTGACGGCGCAGTGCATCCCGCCCTTCCTGCCGCTGGCGCGGCTGCTGCCAGGCGTGCACGAGGCGGTGGCCGCCGGGCGGGACCGCGGGCCGGGCGACCTGTGGGCCTCGCGCCGGGCACTGCGCGCCGCGGGCCACGACCTGGCCGTGGTGTTCCCGCGCGGCGTGCGGGCCGCGCTGGCGCCGTGGCTGGCGCGCGTGCCGCTGCGCGTGGGCTTTGGCGACGCGGGCAAGCGGCTGCTGCTCACGCACGGGCTGCGCGGCTGGCGCCCGCTGCGGCGCGCGCACCGCTCGCTATTCTACGGCGCGCTGGCGCGCGCGCTGGGCGCCACGCCGGGGGCGCCGTGGGCGCTGGCCGCGCCGCCGGCCGCGCTGGAGGCCGCCGACCAGCTGCTGCGCAGGCTCGACTGCGATCCCGCCCAGCCGCTGGTCGTGCTGGAGCCGGGCGCGCGCTACGGGCCGGCCAAGTGCTGGCCGCCCGAGCGCTTCGGGGCGCTGGCGCGGGTGCTGATGGCCGAGGGCTGCGCCGTGGCCACGGTGGGCACGGCCGCCACGCAGCCGGTGGAGGAGGACGTGGCGCGCGCCAGCGGCCCCGGCCTGTTGCGCACGGCGGGGCGCACCGACGACCTGCTGGCGCTGGTGGGCCTGCTGGCCCGCGCGCGCCTCGTGGTGGCCAACGACACGGGGCCCATGCACCTGGCCGCGGCGCTGGGCACGCCCGTGCTGGCGCTGTTCGGGGCCACCGACCCCGAGGTGTCGGCGCCGCGCGGCCCGGGGCCCATCCAGCTGGTGATGCAGCCCGCGCCCTGCTCGCCCTGCTTCCTGCGCGACTGCACCGTCGCGGGCCACCCGTGCATGACGGGCATCGCCGTGCCGCGCGTGCTCGACGAGGCGCGGCGCATGCTGGCGGCCGGCCGCCCGGCCTGAGCCGCGCTAGGCGCGCGCAGCCTCTCCTGCGGGCCCGGCCTCGTCGGCCTCCAGCAGGCCCAGCGCCGCCTCCTCGCGCTCGAAGGCGGCGCGGCGCTCGGCCAGCGAGAGCGCCATCCAGCGCTCGCGCTGCGCGTCGGGCGCCACGACGAAGCGTGCCAGGCGCCCGTACTCGCGCGCGGCGCGGCTGCGCGGGAAGGCGCGCGTGACGGGCTCGCACAGCAGCGGGGCGCGCACCAGCGCGGGGTCGAGGTGGATGGGGTCGAGCAGGCGGCCGGGGAAGGCTTCCTCGATGGCGTCGAGGATCTCGACGGCCAGCGGCACGCGGCGGTCGACCTTCGTGGGCAGCAGCCACACGCGCAGGTCGTGGCGCATCTTCTCCTTGAGCAGCGCGAAGGTGTTCGTCAGGTCGCTGACGGCCTTGATCGAGTAGGACTGCGTCTCGATGGGCACCAGCACCTCCTGCGCCGCCAGCAGGGCGTTGATGGTGATGCGCGAGAGGTTGGGCGGGCAGTCGAAGACGATGGCGTGGTAGCGGTCGAAGAGCGGCTCGAGCTTGGTGCGCAGCACGTGCTCGCGCATGTAGACGTCCTGCAGGCGCGCCTCGACGTTGCACAGGCGGATGTCGGCCGGGATGGCGTGCACGCCCTCGAGGGCCGTCTCGAGGATCACGTCCTCGGGGCCCACGTCCTCGCGCACCAGCAGGTCCTCGCTGGTGAGCGAGAGCAGGTCGGGGTCGAAGCCGAACGAGGAGGTGAGGTTGGCCTGCGCGTCCAGGTCGACGGCCAGCACGCGCCGGCCCAGGTCGGCCAGCGCCGCGGCCAGGCTGAAGGCGGTGGTGGTCTTGCCCACGCCGCCCTTCTGGTTGACCACGCACAGGCGCCGCGGCTGGCCGCGCCCGCCCAGCTCGACGCAACGCTCGGCCTGCTCGAAGCCGTAGGCAGGGCTGCCGTCGGCGGCGCGGGCCACCGTGCCCAGCAGGCCCTGGGCCTCCCAGGCCGCCACGCGGCTGGAGGCCACGCCCGCCAGGCCGGCCAGCTCCTCGAGGGTGTAGGTCTTGGCCATGGGCATCCGGGGCGGGACGGGCCCGGCCTAAGCCGGGGGGGCGGACTGTACCCCCGGTGCCGGACGCCGCAACCCGGCCTGCCCGGAGCCCGCGCCGCCCGCGCAGGCGCCCGCCAGCAGGCCTGGGGGCCGTGCACCCCGGCCGCGGGCCGCGGCGCACCTGCCCCGTCGCCCGGCGGCGGCGCGAGCCGTAGGATGGCGCCCCCGGCGGGCGTGGCCGCGCCCCGCCGGCCGCCCGTGGGGGGCCGGCGGGGCG
>JBJTIJ010000014.1:0-1037 GCA_046094945.1 Planctomycetia bacterium
CTGGATCACGCGGTCGAAGCCCGCGGGCGTCTTGCCGGGCACGTCGCCCTTGTGGACCTTGCCGTCGACCTCGACGTGGCCGCGGATCACGAGGTCGGGCTTGACGGCCGAGCGGGGCTCGAGGTCGAAGTCGCGGCCCTCGGCCCACTCGATGCGGCGGTCGTCCAGGCCGCCGAACCAGCGCTCGCCGTCGCCGTCCTTGGTCGAGTCGGCGGCGGAGACGTCCACGGGCAGCCAGCCCAGGCCGGGTGCGAAGAAGCGCGGCCAGCAGCGGTAGCCGGGGTCGTAGTCCTTGCCCTCGTTCTTGTAGTTGAGGCGGCTGCCGTAGATCAGGCGGCAGGGGATGCCGCGCGCGCGGCACAGCGCGATGAAGAGCGCGTGCTGGTCGGTGCAGCAGTCGCCCGTGCCGGCCAGGCACTCCATGGCGTCGCCCAGGCACTTGCCCTGCGGCGCCGGGCCGGTGAGCGAGTAGTGGTCGGACTTGAAGATCACGTAGTCGAAGCACTTGCGCGCCTGCAGCACGGGGTTGGTCTCGCTGCCGCACAGCTCGTCGGCGAGCTTGCGGATCTCCGGGGTGACCTCCATGTGCTTCTCGTCCAGCCGCAGCTCGCGGGCGAAGGCCAGGCGGTGCTCGGCCGTGAGCGGGGTGGCCTTGGAGGCGTCGGCCAGGCCGCCCACCTCGCGGCGCAGCAGCTGGAACTCGGTCACGATGCGCGGCGGACGGGCGGGGTCGGCCGCCACCTCGGCGTAGATCCACGAGCGGCCGTACTGCGGGTCGCGCGTGATGCGCACCCCCTCGGGGGCCTCGACGATGCGGAAGTCGAGCACCCGCTGCTCGGGCGTGTCCTCGGGCATCCAGAACCAGATGCGCACCTGCTTGGCATCGGCGGGCAGGTCCTTGACGGACAGCTGGTGGCGCACCGCGTAGGTCGTCTGCGACAGGGGCCGCGGGGCCACGGCCGGGGCCGGGACCGCCGCCGGCGCCTTGTCCTCGGCGGCGGCCACGGGGGCGAGCATCAGGGCACCCGCCAGCAGCA
>JBJTIJ010000015.1:0-2500 GCA_046094945.1 Planctomycetia bacterium
GCTCCAGCGGCAGCAGCCGGCCGATGGGCGTGCCGGCCAGCGCAGCCCACGCCCCGGCGTCGTCGCCCGCCAGCAGCAGCAGGCCCATGCCCTGCTCGACGCGCGCCACCACGGCCTCCTCGGCGGCGTGCGGCAGGGCCAGCGCCGCGGCTGCGTCCAGCAGCAGCACCTCGGCGGCCGGCGCCCCGGGCGCCAGGCGCTGCTCGAGCGCCGCCGCGTCCAGCCGCTCGAGCTCCAGCCCCTGCGCCCGCACGGCGGCCAGCGGGGCCTCGCTGGCCCGCTCGCCCAGGCAGGCCAGCACGCGCGGCGTGGCGCCCACCTGCACGCTGGCGCTGGCCACGGCCAGCGCCGGGGCCTCGGCGCCGCCGGCGCCCGCGGGCGCGCGCAGCACCAGCGCCACGCCGTGCAGGCCCGGCTCCAGCTCCAGCCCGTCGAAGGACAGCAGCTGCGTGCCGTCGGCGGCCGGCACCGGCGCCGCCTGCTCGGCGCGCAGGCGCCCGCCGGCCAGCACCTGCACGGCCGTGCCCGGCGGGGCCTGCACCCACGCGCGCAGCGCGAAGGCGCCCTGCACGAGGTCGGCGGGCGCCTCCAGCCGCACGATGCGCGCATCCGGCGCCCCTGCGGCCGGCTGGCGCGGCAGCACCTCGACGGCGAGCGTGGCGCCGGCGCGTGCGAGATCCTCGGCCAGCGCGCGCAGGCCCTCGAGCGCGGTGCGCGCCGAGGCCAGCACGTGCACGCGGCCGGCCGTGGCGCCGCCCAGCCGCGCGCGCGCCTCCAGCAGCGCTAGGGCCAGGCGCGCGGGCGCGTCGTCCACAGTCCAGTCGTCCGCGAGCGCGGCGTGCGGGGCCTCCCACGCACCCTCCAGCGGCTGCCACGGGCCGGGCTGCCCGTCGAAGGCGAGCACCTCGGTGGCCGCGGGCAGCGCGGCCTGCGCGCGCCAGGCGCGCAGCTCCTCCTCCAGCGGCCCCGGCACGAGCAGCGCGCGGTCCACCAGCAGCAGCGTGCGCGTGTCCGGCGGCAGGCTGCGCTCGCTGGCGGCGCCGGCGAGCGCCAGGCCCAGCAGCACGAGCAGCACCGCGCGCGAGGCCAGCGCGCGCACCAGCCGCGCACGCGTCGTGGCGCGGCGCCACTCGAGCCAGGCCACGGCCACGGCCACCGGCAGCAGCAGCAGGGCCCACGCCGGGTGCGCCAGCGCCAGGGCCAGCGGCAGGTCGCGCGTCATCGCGGGCGCCGGTGCCGGGCGCGCCTAGCGCACCAGCAGCGGGCTGGCCCAGGTGACGCGGTCGAGCACGTCGTCGTGGCCGCCGTGGTCCACGGCCAGCACCAGCGACTGCACGCCGCGCACGTCCAGCGGGCCCACCTTGCGCGCGGACTGCAGGCCCTGCACGCCCTTGGCCTCCCACAGCACCTTGCCGTCGCCCAGCACGCGCACGTCCACGTCGCCGGGCACCTCGACGCGGCCGCGGCCCTCCGCCTCGGCCTCGTCGTCGATGCCCACCAGCGCCTCGAAGCGCGCGAAGCGCCCGCCCAGCGGCAGCGTGATGCTGGAGCCGCCGTGCACGGCGAAGCCCTGCAGGTACGTGACGCCGTCCAGCCGCAGCGGGCAGCCGCGCGGGCGGCGGCCCACGCGCACGCCGCGCTCGCGCGCCAGGAACTCGGCGGCCAGCGAGCCGGCCGGCGGCTCCAGCAGCGGGCGGGTGACGGCCTCGAAGGGCAGCGTGGTGGCGTCCACGCAGGGGTGGGGGCCGCCGCGCCAGCGCAGCGTGCGCACCTGCGCCGCCGGCACGCGCACCGTGACGGCACCGTCGCTGGCCAGCGGCACCACGAGGCCGTCGCGGTCGCCCGTGACCTGCGCGGTGGCGCGCAGCAGGTCGCCGGAGGTGGTCTCCACCTCGGTCACCAGCACGTCGCGCGCGGGCGCGGGCGCGTTGTCCAGCTGCGCCACGAGCAGGTCGGCCCACGCCACGCTGCGCTCGCGGCCGCGCTCGACCTCGAAGGCGATGCCGTCGGCCTGCACCGCCAGCAGCGTGCCCGCCAGCTCGTCGCCGCCGGAGAGCGCGGCGCGGTCGCGGCCCGCCACGGGCGGGAAGCGCGCCGCCGGCTCGTGGCAGGGCCCGGCGCGCGACGGCAGCGGCTCGAGGCAGCGCACCACGTCCAGCGGCAGCACCACCTTGCCCAGCGCGCGCGCCGTCACCTCGATGCCGTCGGGCGCCGGGCCCCAGGCCTCGGCCAGCAGCACCTCGCCGCCCACCAGCGTCAGGCGCAGGCGGTCCTGCGCCGGGCGCACGGGCGGGCCGCCGCTGCGCGCCTCGCGCAGGCCGCTCACCTCGAACGTGCGCGGCGCGGCCTGGCCGGGCACGGAGAGCGCCAGGCTCGCGCCCAGCGACAGCAGCGTGCCGCGCACCACGCTGCCGTCCACCGCCACCACCTCGAGCGCCGGCCCCTCGTCGGCGGCCCTCAGCGGCGCGGCCGCCGCCGCGAGCAGGGTCGCCAGCGCAAG
>JBJTIJ010000016.1:0-1040 GCA_046094945.1 Planctomycetia bacterium
GGGCGGGCCCGACTGCGAGGCCGAGGCGCCCAGCGCGCTCTCGAGCCCGCCGAAGTCGTCCACGTACCAGCGCGACTCCACCGTGAGCGACTCGATGCTCTCGGGGGGGATGCGGGCCAGCAGCGGGGCCATCGTCGGCGAGGCGGGGATCACCACCTCGACGCCGCCCGCCACGCTGCGCACGAGCCCGCCGCCCTGCAGGACGTCGGTGTACGGGTCGGGGTCGCCGCGCACGCGCAGTTCCCACACGTCCAGTCGCACCATGCGCGGCCGCAGCACCTGACCGCCGGCCGCGATGGTGATCACGGCACTGTCGGGCGAGGTCATGCGCACCTCCTGCAGCGTGCTGCCCAGCAGCAGCTGCATGTCGGGGTGCGAGTTGGGCGCCACCGTGCGACGGGCCAGGCCGTAGTCGCCGAAGTCCACGTTGCGGCCCACGGCCTGGTTGAGCGCGCGCTTGAAGTTGGGGCTGAACACCGACCACTCGTCGGAGAAGGCGCCGGCCTGGGCCGCACGCTTGAAGAACTCGTAGGTGCGCTGCGGGGTGGCCCGGTCCACGCCGGGGGCGTAGGCCACCTGCGCCGAGGCGCAGCCCGCCAGCACGAGGCCGGCCAGCGCGGCCAGCAGCACCGGGACGCGTCGCGAGGGTCGGTTCAAGGCGGCTCCTCCGGCACGGCGCCGCGGGGCCGGGCCCGCCGCTGCCGTGGGCGGGACGGTAGCACGCCACGCGGGCACGGCAACCACCGCGCCCCGGCCCGGCGGCGCGCACGGAAGGGCGCGCCGGGCCGGGCGGGCGGGCCGCGGGCCGCGCCTCCAGCGGGCCCTGGCAGGCCCGCGGCCCGGCCCCGGTCCAGGTCAAGGGCAGGGACTTGGTCGTGGCGCTGGGGGCGATAGGGCTGCCGGTGCGACGCGTGGCGCCGGGGACGGCGCCAGCGGCAGGGACGGGCAACGCCGCGCGGCACGCGCGCCCAGGCGCAGGGCAGGCTGCCGGCAAGCGGCAGGGAAGGGGGGGCGCCAAGGGACGGGGGTTCGTGCTATAC
>JBJTIJ010000017.1:0-6137 GCA_046094945.1 Planctomycetia bacterium
GCCTATCCTGCCGTGCATGCGGGTGTAGCTCAGTTGGTAGAGCACAACCTTGCCAAGGTTGTTGTCGTCGGTTCGAATCCGATCACCCGCTCCACTATCCCTGCCTGCCGGTGTGGATGCAGGCCGGGCGCCGCGCGCAACGCGCAGCGGAGGGCGCGCACGCAGCGCGCGCAAGCCGGTCGAGCGCGGCGCCGTGGGCGCGCCCGCCGCGCGCGCAAGCCGGTCGCCAGGAGGTGACGCCTAGGGCTCGCCCGCCACGCAGCGCGCCAGCGCCTCGCGCCAGGGCGGCAGGCGCACGCCCAGCACGCGCGCCGCGCGCGCGCCGTCCAGACGCGAGTCGCGCGGCCGGGGCGCGGGCTGCGGCCACTGTGCCCGCGACACGGCCTCCACGGGCGTCGAGAGCCCCAGCAGGCGCCGCAGCTCCAGCGCCAGCTCGTGCCAGCTCGCCCCGCCCTCGCCGGCCAGGTGGTAGGCGCCGCGCACCGCCGGCGGCGCCAGGCCGCCGTCGGGCCCGATGCCGCGCAGCCGTGCCAGCAGCGCCGAGCAGGCCGCCGCGAAGGCCGGCGCCCACGTGGGGCTGCCCCACTGGTCGGCCACCGCGCGCAGCGGCGTGCCCGCCCGCAGGCGCTGCTCCATGGCCGTGAGCCAGCAGGGCCGCCCCCGCGCGTACACCCACGCCGTGCGCAGCACGAGGTGCGGGCCGGGGTCGGCCAGCACGGCCTGCTCGCCGGCCCACTTCGTGCGCCCGTAGGCCGAGAGCGGGTGCGGCGCGTCCTCCTCCACGCAGGGCCGCCCCAGCGTGCCGTCGAAGACGTAGTCGCTGCCCACGTGGACCAGCACGGCCCCCGCGCGCGTGGCCGCGCGCGCCAGCACGGCCGGGGCCACGGCATTGAGCGCCCCGGCCACGTCCGGCTCCTGCTCGGCACGGTCCACGTCCACGTAGCCGGCCGCGTTGAGCACCACGGCCGGCCGCGCCGCTGCCACCGCTGCCTCCAGCGTCTCGGGCCGGGCGAGGTCGGCTGCCAGCGCATCGCCCGGGCCCCGCCCGGCGGCCAGCACCTCGCACCACGTGCCCAGCGCGCGCGCCAGCGGCTCGCCCAGCCGGCCGCGCGCCCCCAGCAGCAGCACGCGCGGGCGCTGGCTCATGCGTGGCGCGGCAGCCGCGCGGGGTCGAGGGCCTCCAGCCGCGGCGCCGCCGCGTCGCGCGCGCTCAGCAGCGGCCGCGCCAGCGGCCAGGCGATGCCCAGCCGCGGGTCGTCGTGGGCGATGGCCAGCTCGTGCGCCGGCTCGCGCGGCGCGCTCATGCGGTAGAGCACCAGCGCCGGCGCCTCGCCCAGCACCGCGAAGCCGTGCGCGAAGCCCGGCGGCAGCCACAGCATGTGGCGCTGCTCGGCATCGAGCCGCACGGCCACGTGCTGCCCGAAGCTGGGCGAGCCCACGCGCACGTCCACGGCCACGTCGTGGATGGCGCCCGCCAGCACCTCCACCAGCTTGCCCTGCGCGCCGGGATGCTGCAGGTGCAGGCCGCGCAGCACGCCGGGCTGCGACTGCACGAGGTTCTCCTGCACGAAGGAGGCCGGCAGCCCCAGCGCCGCCGCCTCGCGCGCGTTCCACGCCTCCATGAGCCAGCCGCGCGCATCGGCGTGCACCGTGCGCACGAGGCGCAGCACGCCGGCCAGGCCCAGCGGCTCGGCGCGCAGCGCGCAGGCGGGCGTGGCGCTCACCGCGGCGCCCCCGCCAGCCGGCGCAGCGCATCGCCGTAGGGCGTGGCGCCGTAGCCGTCGGCCAGCCGCAGCAGCTGCGCACGGTCGATCCAGCCCTGCGCCCAGGCCTCGGCCTCGGGGCAGCCCAGCTGGCGGCCGCTGGCGCGCTCGGCCGCGCGCACGCCGGCGGCCGCGTCCAGCAGCGAGTCGGGCGTGCCCATGTCGTGCCAGGCCACGCTGCGCGGCAGGCGCTCGAGGGTGAGCGCGCCCTGCGCCAGGTAGAGGTTGTTGAGGTCGGTGATCTCCAGCTGGCCGCGCGCGCTGGGGCGCAGCGTGGCGGCCAGCGCGGGCGCCTGCGCGTCGTACAGGTAGAGGCCGGTGATGGCCCACGGCGAGGGCGCCTCTGCCGGCTTCTCCACGATGCGCAGCAGCCGCCCCCCGGCATCGAGCTCGGCCACGCCGTAGCGCTCGGGGCGCTCGACGTGGGCGGCGAAGACGGTGGCGCCCTGCGTGCGCGCTGCCGCCGCACGCACCTGCTCCACGAAGCCCACGCCGTGGAAGAGGTTGTCGCCCAGCACGAGGCAGCAGGGGCTGCCGGCCAGGAAGTCGCGGCCCAGCAGCAGGGCCTCGGCCAGCCCGCGCGGCTGCGGCTGCTCGGCGTAGGCCAGTGCCATGCCCAGCGCGCGGCCGTCGCCCAGCAGGCGCTCGAAGCGCGCGCGGTCCTCGGGCGTGGTGATGAGCAGGACCTCGCGCAGCCCCAGCGCCAGCAGCGTGGCCAGCGGGTAGCACACCATGGGCTTGTCGTAGACCGGCAGCAGCTGCTTGCTGATCATGCGCGTCATCGGGTGCAGGCGCGTGCCCGCGCCGCCGGCCAGCAGGATGCCCTTGCGCGCGGCGGGGCTCATGCGCGCCCGCCCAGCCCCAGCCGCACGCCCACGCCGTCGCGCTGCGCCATGCGCTCCAGCCAGCCGCGCTCGCGCACGGCCCACGCGGCCAGCTCCGCCAGGCCCTCGGCCAGCGGCCTGAGCGGGCGCCAGCCCAGCGCGTGCGCGCTGCCCGCATCCAGCGCGTAGCGCCGGTCGTGGCCGGGGCGGTCGGGCACGTGCTCCAGCAGGCGGGCATGGGGCGCGCCCTGCGGGTGGGCGCGGTCCAGCGCGGCGCACAGGCGCGTGGCCACCTCGAGGTTGGTGCACTCCTCGCCCCCGCCCACCAGGCAGGGCTCGCCGGGCACGCCGGCCTCGGCCAGCCGCACCAGCGCCGCGGCATGGTCGTCCACGTGCATCCACTCGCGCACCTGCGCGCCGTCGCCGTACACCGGGATGCGCTCGCCGCGCAGCGCCTTGAGCAGCAGCAGCGGCAGGAACTTCTCGGGCAGCTGCCACGGGCCGTAGGTGTTCGAGCCGTGGCTCACCAGCGTGGGCAGGCCCCACGTGGCGTGCCAGGCCTGCGCGAGGTGGTCGGCGGCTGCCTTGCTGGCGGCGTAGGGCGAGCGCGGCGCATGCGGCGAGGCCGCCGTGAAGCGCCCCGCGGGGCCCAGGCTGCCGTAGACCTCGTCGGTGCTGGCCAGCACGAGGCGGAAGGCCTCGCGCGCCGCGGCCGGCTGGCCCTGCCACCAGCCGCGCACGGCCTCCAGCAGGTGCAGCGTCCCGCACGCGTTGGCGTGCACGAAGCCCGCCGGCCGGTCGATGCTGCGGTCCACGTGCGTCTCGGCCGCCAGGTGCAGCACGGCCGCCGGGCGGTGCTCGTCCAGCAGGCGCCGCACCAGCACGCGGTCGGCCACGTCGCCCTGCACGAACAGGTGCTCGGGATCCTGCTCCAGCCCGGCCAGCCGCGCGCGGTCGCCGGCGTAGGTGAGCAGGTCCAGCGTCACCACGCGCACGCGACCCTGCCGCCGCAGGGCGCGCACGAGGGCGGCGCCCAGGAAGCCTGCCCCGCCGGTGACCAGCCAGGTCGTCACGCGGCCATGCTACGCGCCGGGCCGTGGGCGGCCCGCCCGGGCAGGCCGGCCCTTCCAGACCGGCCCGCCACGGCCTACAACCGCCCCATGGACGTGCCGGCCCCGCTCGCCTCCCTGCCCGGCGTCGCCAGCCTGCACTGGGTGCGCGGGCCCGCGGCCGCACCCACCTCCCCGCCCGACCTCGTGCTGGAGGTGGCCCACGGGGCCACGCACGCGGCGCACTTCGACGCCCTGCGCGCCCGGCTGCGCGGCAGCTACCCCGACAGCCTGCGCGACTTCTTCCTCGTCAACACCGACGTGGGCGCGCCCGAGCTGGCCGAGGAGGTGGCGCGCGCCGTCGTGGCCGCAGGGCCTGCGCGCACCGCGCTGGTGGTGCGCTGCCTGCTGCCGCGCACCTTCGTGGACTGCAACCGGCTCGTGGACCGGGCCAGCGCCGCCACGCGCTCGGCCGCCGGCGAGATGACGCCCGGCATCGTCGAGTGGGTGCGCGATCCGCACGACCTCGAGCTGCTGCTGGACCTGCACGCGCGCTACGCCGCGCTGGTGCAGGCGGCGCTGGCGGCCTGCTGCGGGCAGGGCGGCGAGGCGCTGCTGCTGCACACCTACGCGCCGCGCAGCATCGACGTGCCCGTGGACCGCGACATCGTCGCGCGCCTGCGCGCCGAGTACGCGCCCGAGCGCCTGGCGGCCTGGCCCTTGCGCAGCGCGGTGGACCTGATCACCACCGCGCCCGACGGCACGCGCCTGGCCAGCGAGCGCCTGGTGGCAGCGATGCGCAGCGCGTGCACGGCCGAGGGCCTGCCGGTGGCCGAGAACGCCGCCTACGCGCTGCACCCCAGCACGCTGGCCCACGCCATGGCGCGGGCGCACCCGGGGCGCACGCTGTGCATGGAGGTGCGCCGCGACCTGCTGCTGGAGGCCTTCGTGCCCTTCGTCGAGCTCACGCCCGTGCCCGCGCGCGTGGCGCGCGTGGCCGCGCCGCTGGCCCGCGCCCTGGCACGCACGTAGGCCTCGGACCCGGCCTGCACGCGGGCGCCCACGCGGGCGCCCGCGCAGGCGCGCACGCGTGGGCGCGGGACGGCGCGCATGCACGGTGCCCTCCCGGCATGAGCGCGCCCGGCGGAGCGGGGCGCCGCCGGGCCCGAGGGAGGAGAGGACGGGCTGCGCGGGCCTAGGCCTTGCCGCCGGCCTTGAGGGCCTCGTGCACCTTGCCCACCATGCGGGCCGAGGGCGTGAGGGTGGCGTCGCCCTCGTCCTTCCACTTGGCCGGGCACACCTCGGTGGGCTTCTTGCTCAGGTAGAGGTTGGCCTTGAACTTGCGCATCAGCTCCTCGATGTTGCGGCCCACGTTGTAGAAGTTCACCTCGCTGGCCGTGAGCACGCCCTTGGGGCTGATCAGGTAGGTGCCGCGCAGCGTCAGGCCCGAGCCCTCGTCGTAGCAGCCCAGCGTGCGGGCCACGTCACCCTTGACGTCGCTGCCCATCTTGTAGGTGACGCGCTGCAGCTCCTTCTCGTGGCTGCGCCAGGCCAGGTGCGTGTACTTCGTGTCCTTGCTCATGGTCACGATGTCGGCACCGAGCTTCTTGAAGTGGTCCTGGTGGTCGGCCAGCGCCTCGAACTCGGTGGCGCAGACGAAGGTGAAGTCGGCGGGGTAGAAGAAGAGGATCGTCCAGCGGCCGGCCTTCTTCTGCTCGGCCAGGTCGAAGCGGCTGAAGTCGCCGGTCGTGGGGTCGTAGATGTCGAAGGCGAAGTCCGGGACGGACTGGCCGACGGTGACGGGAGCGTTCATGGGGAACTCCTGGGTTGGATGGGAAGGGGAAGGGAAAGGAACGTGGACCGGAGGGGCACGCGTCAGGCTCGACGCGCCCCCCTCCGACGGCGGGAAGCAGGCCGGGTGCGCGTGCAGGCAGGACAGCGCCCCAGCACGTGGACCATGAGCCGCTGGGCGGCGAAGCCCGTCGCGAGGCGCGGCAGGGGCACGCGGTCGAGCTGCGGGTCGTAGAGGTCGCGCACCTCGTGGCACTGCGTGCACACGAGGTGGTGGTGCTCGTCGAGGTTGGCGTCGAAGCGCCGGCTGTTCTCGCCCGCCACGCTCACCTCGTGCACCAGGCCGGCCTCGGCAAAGGCGTGCAGGGCCTTGTAGACCGTGCCCAGCGAGAGGTCGGGGCGCACGCGCCGCAGGCGCCCGTGCAGCACCTCGGGGCTGGGGTGGTCGCACGCGCCCTGCAGTGCGCCCAGGATGGCGACGCGCGGGGCCGTGACGGACAGGCCCGCGGCACGCAGGCACGCCGCCACCTGCTCGGGGCGCGGGGCCGGGCGCAGGGACGCGTTGCGTGCCATGGAGAAGATTTATCCTTTTTTCCCCGTCCCTGCGCCCGGCCCCGCGCCCCGAGCAGGTGGCGGCGTGCCTGCGTGCCGCGGGCCTGTCCGTCACGGCCCCGCGCGTCGCCATCCTGGGCGCACTGCAGGGCGCGTGC
>JBJTIJ010000018.1:0-6537 GCA_046094945.1 Planctomycetia bacterium
GGCGGCGACGGCGGCGGGGGGGAGGTGGAGGAGGGGCTGGCGCCCGCCGCCACGCCCGCTCCGGCGGCCGCCGGCGCGCAGCCCGGGCTGGCCGCGCAGGCCCCCGCTCGCGCCCCCAAGGCTGCGCCAGCGCGCGTGCCCGAGCCGGTGGTGGACGTGCGCAACCTGCCGGTGGGCTCGCTGGCGGTGCTGCCGCTGGGCCCCGACGACGAGCCCATCGCCTGCGACCTCGTGACGGTGAGCGTCGAGCCCGGCAAGGGCGCGCGCGCCTGGCACGTGCAGCCGCTGCTGGTGCCCGACCGCCAGACGCAGGTGTGGAGTGGCGAGCGCATCTTCGCCGGCCCGGTCAAGGTGCGCGTGTGGGGCGACACCGTGGTGCCCGTCGAGGTGGAGGCGGTGGTGGACAGCGAGGTGCGCCCGCCGCTGCGCGTGCACGTCGATCGCGCCGGCCTCATCGAGTACGAGGTCAGCACCTACCGCGACGAGCCGCTGGGCGACGTCACGCTGCAGCTCACGGGCGCGGGCGGCCGGGCCGTGCAGGCCTTCTGGCAGGTGCGCACCGAGACGGTGCTGACGCAGCCGCGCCTGGCGCGCGAGGCCGTGCAGGGCCCGCAGGGCGTGGTCTTCGGCATCCCGCCGGGCACCTACCGGCTGCGCGCCACCTCGCAGGCCGGCGAGTGGGAGGAGGCGGCGGTGACCGTCGAGCCGCTGGGCCGCCATCCCGTGGCGCTCAAGGTGCGGCGCTGAGGGCTAGGTGCTCACGGCCTGCGTGAGGGCCTGCACGAACCACTCCACCTGGCTCGCGCCCAGCCCCGTGGCCTGCTCGAGGGCCGCCTCCACGTTGCGCAGCCGCTGGGCGCGCACCTCCAGCAGGGCCTGCCGCTGCTGGAGGCCGGAGGGGGTGAGCCGCACCCAGCGCTTGCGCCGGTCGCTGTCGCCGGCCACGCGCAGCACGAGGCCCTCGGCCTCGGCGCGGTCCACGAAGCGCGTCGCGGTGGAGGGGTCGCGCCCGAGGCGCTCGGCGATGCGCTGCATGGGCAGCGCGTCGTCGGCCTCCAGCGCCAGCAGCACGCGCGCCGTGGCCTCGCGCAGGCCGCAGCGCGTGGCGTCGCGCCGCAGGGCCTGTCCCAGCTGCACCTCGATGCGGTCGATGTGGCGTTCGAGCATGGTTGCACTCTACAAGGGCAAGCCTGCTTGCGGCAGCCTGCGCGCACGCAGGCCCGGGCGCATGCCCGGGCCCAGCCAGCCCGGCGGCCGGGCCTAGCGCGCCGGCGCCGGCCCGGTGGCTGCACCTGCTGACGGCGCTGCGCCCGCCGCCACCTCGGGGCCCGGCAGGCGGGCCACCAGCCGCACGCCCACGGTGGGCGAGGCCAGCGCGGGGCGCTCGGGGCGGCGAGGCGCGATGCGGAAGGCCGCCGGGTCGGTGAGCGCCCAGCAGCCGCCGCGCACCTCGAAGGTGGTGGTCTTCTCGTTCCACGCGGCCGTCCACTCGCTGAGCGAGCCGGTCAGGTCGCGCACGCCGAACACGCTCTCGTCGTCCGGGAACAGGCCCACCGGCTCGCTGACGGCGTTGGTGCGGCGCGAGCGGCCGCCCTTGACGTAGGACCAGTCCAGCTCGTCGCCGAAGGGGTAGGCGCGCTGCTGCCCGCCGGCGGCCATGCGCTCCCACTCGGCGGCGCTGGGCAGCGTGAAGGCCAGCGCCAGCGGCTGGCCCGCGGCATCGAAGGCCACGTCGCCGCGCTCGGCGCCGGGATCGCGGCGCAGCGCCTCGGCGCGCAGCCGGCTGCGCTCGCTGCGCCAGGCCAGGTAGCCCCAGCCGATGGTGTCCGAGGCGGCCAGGGCGTCGGCCAGGGCGGCCACCTGGCCGTCGAGCGGCTCGCTCTCGCCCTCGGGCGGCTCGGGGTAGCCGGCCAGGTCGTAGAGCGAGACGTGCGCGACGGGCCGCGAGGGGTTGCGCACCGGCGCGAAGCGCCCGTCGGGGCCGGGCAGCGAGAGCGGGCCGTCGGCGTTGCGCGGCACGAAGCGCCAGCCGCGCTCCTTGCCGGCCTCGATGGCCGCGCGCGTGCGCGGGTCGTCGAGGAACTCCCACCAGTCGGCGAAGGTGAGCTCGAGGCGCGCCGCCAGCAAGGGCCCGGCCGGGCGCTCCTCGCCGGGCCGCGGCGGGCCGCTGCTCACCAGCACGAAGCCTGGCGGCACGCTGGAAGCCGGCAGCAGCGGCGGGGGGGCCAGCTGCACGGCCTCGCGCCGGCGCACCTGGAAGGGGATGCGCGCGGGCGCCTTGCCCGGCGCCTCCAGCAGCAGCAGCCAGGCGCCCTCGGGCAGCACCATGCGCAGGTCCTCGGCGGCGGCGTGGGCCGTGCCGGCCGTGCCGGCCACGAGCGGGTAGGCGCTGGCGTCGCGCAGCGCCTCGTAGCGCGAGCGCTTGAGGCGTCCCTCGGCCGTGCCCACGCCCTGCTCGTCGTCCTCCTGCGCGCTGGCCGGCGCGGGCAGGTCGGGCGCTGCCGGGCGGCTGCCCTCGCCCGCGAGGCGCAGCGCCAGCGCCTCGGCGTAGGGCGGGGGCGCCACGCGCGGCAGCGGGGCGGCCTGCCCCAGCCGGCCGGGGTCGGCCACCGGCACCGGGATCCAGCGCGGCCCGCCGCGCTCCAGCAGGTCGGCCTCGCGCACGTAGCGGAACAGCGTGGCCACCAGCCCGGGGCCCGGCAGCGTGAGCCACAGCGTGCCGGTGCTGTCGAGCACCTCGGCGTGCACGCCCGGCTCGAGGCGTTCCACCTCCAGCCGGTGCAGGGCGGCGCGCTCGTCCTCGCCCTGCGCCACGGTGCGGCGCCACTCCTCGAGGTGCCAGGCCGCCAGGCCCGCGCGCAGGCGTGCCTGCACGCGCACGCCCTCCGGCCCCGCCTGCGGCGCGGCCGCCTCGGCGGCGGCCAGCGCCACCGACAGGTCCTGCTCGGCCTGCGCGCGCTCGATCACCAGCCCGGCCGCGCGCTGCTCGGCCGTGATGCGCGCGCGCCCGGCCGGCTCGCGCATCCACCACGGCTCGCTGCCGCGCGCGGCCTCCAGGCCCAGGCCTGCGCCGCCGGGCGCGCTGCGGCCCTCGCGCGCGCGCCGCTGCAGCGCCGCCACCTCGCGCTCGCCCTCGCGCACGCGCGCTGCCGCCTGCTGGGCGCGCTCGAAGGCCGCCTCGGCGGCCAGCACGGCCTGCACCGCGCGGGCCCGGGCGCGCCCGTCGCGCGCGGCCTCGTCCTGCGGGGCCAGCCGCAGCCACTCCTCGCAGGCCTGCTCGGCCTCGGCCCACGCGCCCCGCGCCTCGGCTGCGCCGGCGCGCGCCTGCACCTGCGCGAGCCGGCGCCCGTCCTGCAGCTCGCCGGCCACGCGCAGGGCGCCCAGCCCCAGCAGCGCCAGCAGGCCGGTGGCCAGCGCGCTGGCCAGCCGCGGGCGGCGGCGCGCCGCGGCCTTCAGGCGCCGCCACGGGCCGGGCGGGCGCGCGGCGATGGGTTCCTCGGAGAGCCAGTGCTCGAGGTCGGCCACCAGCTCGACCATCGAGGCGTAGCGCTCGCGCGGCTCCTTCTCCAGGCACTTGAGGCACAGCGTCTGCAGGTCGGCATCCACGCGCGGCTCCAGCCGCGAGGGGGGCACGGGCGCCTCGCTGGCCACCTGCCGGGCCAGCGTGGGCAGGTCGGCGGTGCTGAAGGGCAGGCGGCCCGTCAGCATCTCGTAGAGCATCACGCCCAGTGCCCACTGGTCGGAGGCCGGGCCCACCTCCAGCCGCTCACCGCGGAACTGCTCGGGGGCCATGTAGCCGGGCGTGCCGATGAGCATGCCCGACTCGGACAGGCGCGAGCCGGCGGCGTCGGCGGCCAGCCCGAAGTCCATCAGGCGCGGGCGGTCGGCCAGCGGCGTGCCGCCGTTGCGCCGGCCCTTGTCCACCCACGAGTCCATCGCGCGGCGCGTGCCCGACGAGCTCTCGGTGCTGGGCACGGCCTCGGAGAGCAGCACCACGTTGCCGGGCTTGACGTCGCGGTGCGTGACGCCGGCTGCGTGCGCGGCCGCCAGCGCGCGGGCCAGCGCCAGCGCGATGCGCGCGGCACGCGCCGGCGGCAGGTGGCCCAGCGGCGCGTCGGCCAGCACCTTCTCCAGCGTGGGGCCGTCCACCAGCTCCATCGAGTACCAGAGCCGGCCCTCGCTCTCGCCGGTGGCCAGCACGGGCACGATGCCCGGGTGGTCCATGCGCGCCGCGGCGCGCACCTCGCGCTCGAAGCGCGCGCGCGCCTCGGGCGCGTCGGCCACGCCGTCGTGCAGCACCTTGAGCGCCACGTGGCGCCCCAGCGCCAGCTCCAGCGCCACGTACACGGCGCCGCTGGCGCCGCGCCCGAGCTCGCGCTCGATGCGGAAGCCGGGGATGGCGTCGGGCCGCAGGCTCATGGCGGCAGTCTATGCCCCCGGCCCGCGGCCCGTCTCAGGCGGGCGGCCCGCCGCGCTCGGCCTGCGCGCGCACCTGCAGGTCGTAGAGGCGCCGGTAGAGGCCGCCCTGCGCCAGCAGCGCCTCGTGCGTGCCCTGCTCCACCACCTCGCCGCGGCGCAGCACCAGGATCTGCTGCGCCTCGCGCACGGTGGAGAGGCGGTGGGCCACCACCAGCGTGGTGCGGCCGCGGCGCAGCTCGGCCAGGCCCTCCTGGATCCAGCGCTCGGTCTCGGTGTCGATCGAGGCCGTGGCCTCGTCGAGCACCAGCACCGCCGGGTCGCGCACCAGCGCGCGCGCGAAGGCCACCATCTGGCGCTCGCCGGCCGAGAGGTTGGCGCCGCGCTCCTCGACGCGGAAGTCCAGGCCGCCGGGCAGGCGCGCCAGCACGCGGTCGGCGCGCACCGCGCGGCAGGCCGCCTCGACCTGCGCGCGCGTGATGCGCGGGTCGAACAGGCGCACGTTCTCCAGGATGCTGCCGGTGAACAGGAACACGTCCTGCAGCACCACCGCGATGCGCCGGCGCAGCTCCTGCTGCGGCCAGTCGCGCACGTCCTGCCCGTCCACGCGCACGCAGCCCTGCTGCACGTCGTAGGCGCGCGACACCAGCGCCAGCACGCGGCTCTTGCCCGCGCCCGTGGGGCCCACGATGGCCGCGGTGGTGCCGGCCGGCACGCGCAGCGAGACGCCGCGCAGCACGGGCTGGCCCGGCACGTAGGCGAAGTGCACGTCCTGCAGCTCGACCTCGCCGCGCACCTGCGCCGGCACGGCCGCGCCCGGGCGGTCGGTGATGGAGGGCACCGCGTCGGCCACGCGGAAGACGCGCTCGCCGGCCGCCACGGCCTGCAGCATCAGGTTGAGGTTCTCGCTGAGCTCGCGGATGGGCTCGAAGCAGATGTCCACCAGCATCCACAGCTGGAGGAACTGGCCCAGCGTGAGCGCGCCGCCCACGATGCGCGCCCCGGCGCCCCACAGCGCCAGGGCCACGGCCAGCGACTGCAGCAGCTCGACGGCCGGGAAGAAGACCGCGAAGTTGCGCACGGTGGCCAGGTGCGCGTCGCGCAGGCGGGCGGTGGCGCCGCCGAAGGCCTCGCGCGCCTGCGCCTCGCGCCCGAAGAGGCGCGTGACGCGCACGCCGCCCAGCGCCTCGGTGGTGAAGCCGTTGGTGGCGGACACCTCGGCCCGCACGCGGCTGAAGTCGCGCCGGCTGCGGCGCGTGAAGGCCCAGCCGGCCAGCGCCAGCAGCGGCACGACCAGCAGCACGTGCAGCGCCAGCGGCACGTCGATCAGGAACAGCGCCGTGACCACCAGCGCGATCTTGAGCAGGTCGTGGAACACGGCCGCCACGCCCGAGGTGAAGAACTCCTCGATGGACTCGATGTCGCCCGTCACGCGCGTGGTGAGCACGCCCACGGGGTGGCGGTCGAGCCACGCCAGCGGCTGGCGCTGCACGTGCGCGAAGATGTCCTGGCGCAGGCTCTGGCCGATGACGCGCCCGGCGCGCACGCTCAGCAGCGTGCGCGCGCCGCGCACCAGGCCGCCCAGCACCAGCACGCCCAGGAACAGCGCGCCGTGCAGCAGCAGGCCGTCGGCGTCCTTGCGCGCCACCGGGCCGTCCACGGCGTGCTGCACGATCTTGGGCCCCAGCAGGTCGATCACCGACAGCGCCACCATGCTGGCCAGGGTGCCCAGCACCAGCCCGCGGTGGCGCAGCACGTAGGCCAGCAGCCGGCGCAGCACGGCGCCCGTGCCGGCGCGGGCCTCCTCGGCGGGGCCGGGGACGGCGCTCATGCCAGGTCCTCCAGCGCCCGCTCGACACGCTGCTGGGCGTGCGTGCGCGCGTACCAGCCGCCGCGTGCCAGCAGCTGCTCGTGCGTGCCCTGCTCCACGACGCGGCCGCCGTCGAGCACGAGGATGTGCGTGGCGTGGCGCACGGTGGAGAGGCGGTGGGCGGCCACCACGGTGGTGCGCGTGCCGAAGGTGGCCGCGCGGCGCTCGAGCCCGGCCTCCTCGGTGTGCGGGTCCACGGCCGAGCGCGCGTCGTCCAGCAGCAGCACGGGCGCGCTGCTGCGCGCCGCGCC
>JBJTIJ010000019.1:0-6501 GCA_046094945.1 Planctomycetia bacterium
CTGCGAGGGCCGCGCCGCGGGCTCGTCGCTGCCCGCCAGTTCCACCACGAGCGCGAGCGCCTCGTCCTCCAGCGCGCTGGCGTGCGGGCTCTCCAGCAGCGCCTCCAGCAGCGCCTGCGCCGCGGCTGGGCGCGCCCGGCCCGTGGCCGCCTCGCGCTGCCGGCGGGCCACCGCGAGCACGCTGCTGCGGTCGCCGCGCTCCGCGGCCAGGCGCTGCAGCAGGGCGGCCAGCGCGTCGCGCTCGCCCGTGCTGGGCGCCGCCTGGCGCCGCGCCTCCAGCGCGGCCAGCACGCGCTGGTAGAGGTCTTCCGGCGTGGCCTGCGCCTGCCAGCCGACGAGGAACAGCGTGGCCTCCAGCCGCGGCAGCGACCAGCCGGCCAGGGCCTGCGGCTGCGTGGCGGCCGTGCGCAGCTGTGCACGCGTGGCCTCGGCGGCGGCCAGCCCGCTCACGCGCCAGTCGCCCAGGGCCGACAGCGCCAGGTCACGGCGCGGATCGGCCTGCCCGGCATGGAAGCGCACGGCCTCCAGCAGTGCGTCGGCGAAGAGCGGCGCGAAGGCCTGGCTCCAGAAGCCGTAGCCCTGGCCGCGGGCAAGGTCGAGCGCGGCCTCCAGCGCGGCCCGCTCCTGCGGCGTGGACTGCGGCCCGCGCGCGGCCCCGGCCAGCGTGGCCCGCAGCCAGGCATCGGCCTCCTGCTCGGCCCCGCGCAGGTAGCGCAGCGACTGCCACTGCACCCAGCGGCGCGCCGGCACCTCCGGTGCGCTGCAGGCGCGCGCCAGCAGCGCCTCGAGGTCGGCGTGGCGCATGCGCTCGCGCAGCAGCTCCACCTGCGTGTCCACGAGGGCGTCGCGCTCGTCGGGCAGCCACGGCGTGGCGCCCAGCGCCGCCTCCAGGTGCGCGAGGGCGCGGTCGGGCTCGCCCTGCTCGCGCAGCGCGCCCGCCTGCCGCAGCTGCGCCGAGAGGTCGTCGGGCCGCGCCGCGGCCAGCGCCTGCGTGCGGGCCCGCGCCGCGTCGGGCTGCCCCGCCGCGCGCAGCAGGTCCACCTCGCGCCAGGCCCACGCCCACGCGCCCGAGGGGTCGCTCTCCTCGTCGCCCAGCACCTTGGGGGACAGGCCCTGCAGCAGGGCCAGCGTGGCCTGCGGGCCCAGCCGTGCGCCTGCCAGCGAGAGCAGGCGCTCGGCCAGCCCACGGCGCCCCGCGGGGGCCTGCTCCACCTGCGGGCGCAGCAGCGCCTCGAGGTGCTGGGCCAGCGCGGCTGCGTCGCGCAGCTGCGCCTGCAGCGCGCCACGCAGCCAGGCCGCCGGCACGGCGGGCTGCCCCGCCAGCGCCGCCTCGAGGTGCACCTGCGCCTCCTCGCCGCGGCTGGCGGAGAGCCGGTCGAGCACCAGCACGATGCGCTCCTCGAGCCCCGCCGTGCCGCGGGCCACGCGCTCGCGCGCCTCGCGCAGCGTGGGGGCCTTGGGGCCCAGCACGATGGCATCGGCCGCGGCGGCACGCAGGCCGGCCACCGCCTGTGCCCATGCCTGCGGCGCCAGCGACTCGATGCGCGCCGCAAGGCGCCACTGCACCTGCCCGCGCCCGTCCACCTGCTCGACCTGCTGCGGCCACAGGCGCCCGGCGACGGACACGTGCTGGCTGTAGCGCCGCTCGCGCCACGGCTCGCCGGGCTGCTCCCAGCGCTGCACGAGCAGGGCGCCGTCTGCCCGCCGCAGGCGCAGCACGCTGCGCGCCTCGCTGGGGGGGCGCGCGACGACGAGCTCGAGCTCGTCGGGGCCCGCCTCGCCGCCCAGCGTCACCACGCTGCCCTCGAGGTCGCGCGCGGTGGGCAGGCCCAGCGTGCGGGCCAGGTCGTCGAGCGTGAGGGCGGCATGCGGGCCGGCCTCCCAGGCCCGGGCCAGCCGGCTGCCCGCATCCAGGCGCGTGAGCCGGCCGGCCTCCAGCGAGTGCTCCACGGCAGGCAGGCCCGCCGCAGCCCGGCGCGCATAGGCCTCGGCCGGCGCGCGCCACACGAGCAGGTCCTCGCGCGAGAGCACGCGCCCATCGCGCGGGCGCAGTCCTTCCACGCGCGTCTGGAGCCGCAGGTGCGCGGCAGCCTCGCCTGGCTCCAGCAGGCGCGCCAGCACCTCGCGCGCCCCTGCACCGGCCTCGGCGGGCTCGGGCGCGGGCGGCGCATCCCACGCCGTGTCCCCGCGCGCAGGGAAGCCCAGCGCCGTGGCATCCGGGCGGCCGCGCAACGTGCCCTCGCGCAGCGCCTCCCAGGGCAGCACGAGGCCCACGGCCACCTCGCCGGCATAGGCCTCGCTGGCGGGCTCGAGGCTGCGGCGCAGCGAGTTGGCCTTCTTGGCCTTGCCGGCCACGGCCTTCTCCAGCGACTCCTGCTGCTTCTGCGGCGCAGCCAGGCCTTCCTCCTCGGCGTCCTCCAGGCCGTCGGCGCCCGCGTCGAGGTCGTCGCCGTCGCTGGTCTCGTTGAAGTCCGACTCGCCGGGCGGCTCGCCAGGAGCGCCGCCCTCCTCGCCCTTGGCGTCGACAGCCTTGCGCTCCTCGCGCAGGGAGGCCGGCGCCGCGGCCGAGGCCGGGGCAGGCGGCGGACGGCCCGGCATGCCGCCCTGCTGCAGGCCGCCGAGGTGGCGCCCGTAGCCCTCGCGGCCGCTGTCCATGCCCTTGGCCCGCTCGAACTCCTCCACGGCGAGCAGCGTGCTGTCGCCGGCCTGCGTGCCCAGCCACTCCACC
Organism: Planctomycetia bacterium; assembly: GCA_046094945.1. GTDB lineage: Bacteria > Planctomycetota > PLA2 > PLA2 > JAEUHO01 > CAXQZU01. The sequence goes on from JBJTIJ010000019.1 coordinate 2,729, forward strand.
AGCGCCACCTCGGGCACCGGCAGCGGCAGGTCGCGGCCCAGGCCCGCGATCTCCTGCAGCATCTGGCGCTTGAGGCGCAGGCGCCAGCCCTGCGCCTGCTCGAGCGCGCGGCGCGAGGCCTCCAGCGCCGCCACGTCGCGCGTGGAGGCGAACTCCACCTCGCCGTCGCGCGCCTTGACGCGCCGCTCGATGCCGTAGCGCTCGCGGTCCTCGTCGCTCTCCAGCACCAGCAGCGAGGTGTAGGGCGTGAGGATCGTGTGCTCGATGCTGGCCTCGATCACCTGCTGCTTCGTCGCGGCCGTGGCGCCCTGCTCGAGCAGGGCGTCGATGTGGCGCCGGGCCCACAGGCGGGGCAGGAAGGAGTTGCCCTCGCCCGGCGCCGGGATGTCCAGCGCCGCCTCGAGGCGCACCGCCCGGCGCTGGTAGCTGCCGCTCACCGCCACCTGCGCCGTGCGGGCAGCCCCGGGCTGCAGGCGTCCCAGGATCACGTGCTGGCCGCCCGCCGGCAGGTTGGGCAGCCGCGCCGGGTAGACGCGGGCCACGGGCACGCCGGCCACCTCGACGCGCAGGTCCTTGAGGCCCGGCAGGGCCATCTCCTCCAGCAGGCGCTCGGCCGCGTGGCCGGCGTCCTCGCGCAGGTGGCGCACGCTGCCGCCGCCCAGCGAGGCCAGCGCCTCGAGCACGCCGCGCTCGTAGGCGTTGCCGGGCACCACGGCATGGAAGGTGGCCGGCGTGCGCGGCGCGGCCGCGCGGATGCGCTGGGCCAGCGCCACGGCATCGCCCTCGCCCCGCGTGGGGATGCCGTCGCCCACGTAGACCACCTGCGTGCCGGGCGAGGCGGCGGCCAGCAGCACCTCCAGGGCCGTGTCCAGGTCACTCCAGCCGCGCGGCGGGCGCTGCTCGACGACGGCGCGCGCGCGCGCCGCCAGCCCCGGGCTGGCGCCCTCGGCCCGCTCGCCCAGCCAGCGCACCTGCGTGTCCAGCGTGCACAGGCGCACGCGGTCGCCGGGGCCCAGCAAGCCCAGCAGCGTGGCGAGGAACTCCTCCTGCGCCTTGCGCGCCGGCCCCGCGAGGCTGCCCGAGGTGTCCACGGCCAGCAGCAGGTCCAGCGGGGTGCCCTCGGGCACCAGCGCGCGGGCGCCGGGCACCTCGGCGGGCTCGGGAGGGCGCACCAGCAGCATGAACCAGCCCTCGCCATCGCGGCAGTGCGCGACCGGCGTGACGCCGGCGCCCGGCGCCACCGTGCCCACCACCTCCAGGTCGCTGGTGGGGGAGGTGTCACGGCGCATGAGCTCCAGCGAGGCCTCGTGGCTGCCGGCCGAGATGCGCGCGTCGGGGTGCGTGGGGCAGGTGACCGACGAGAGCGCCTGCGTGGAGGTGACACGAACGTTCACGGCCAGCTCGCGCAGGGGCTGCTGCCGCAGCAGCTCGCTCTGCAGGGCGTAGCGGTAGCGCCACGCGCCGCCCTCCAGCGGCAGCACCTCCGTGTAGCGCAGGCGCACACGCTTCTCGCTGCGCGGCTCGATGGGGAAGACGCGCGCCTGGAACAGGTTGCCGCCGGCCCACTCCAGCAGGCCGGGGTCCTTCTTGCGGCGCAGGATGTCCTCGTAGACCTGCCGCGCGCGCTCGCGCTCGACGACGTCGGCCTCCACCAGCTCGCCGCCGATCCACATGCCGAAGCCCGAGATGCTGGCCTCGGCCGGCAGCGGGAAGCGGAACACGCCCTCGAGGCGCTGGTCGGTGTCGTTGACGAAGGCCTGCTCGACGGTGGTGCGGGCCACCTGGTCGCGCACCTCGACGTCCACCTTGTGCCAGCCCACGTGCAGCGGCACCTGCTTGCCGTCCACCGAGACCAGCAGCGAGCCCATCCACTCGTCGCTGGTGCCCGCGCGCCAGCCGGCCAGCCAGCGCGGCTCGGCGGGCAGTGCCTCCAGCCGCCCCTCGCGGGCCCTGAGCCAGGCCACGGCGCGCACCTCCTGCTGCGTGCCGGCCAGCGCCACCACGAGCGGCGCCCCTGCGCTGGCCGAGGCCTCGGCCTCGCCCTCCAGCAGCTCCAGGCGCTGGGGGCCCAGCACGTCGAGCAGGGCGCCCGGCCCCAGCACGAAGCGCGCGCCGCCGGCGAGGCGCAGCTCGAGGGCGTGGGCGCCGCGCACCTCGGTGCGGATGCGGTCGCCGGGGTAGACCTGCGCGCGCGCCGCCAGCGGCGTCCAGCGCGTGCGGCCGGCCGGCCGCACGAAGCACAGGCCCTGCCGGTCGCTCACCACGCCCACGCGGCCCTCGTCGCCCAGCGCCGGTGCGGCCTGCCCGGCGGGTGCCAGCGCCAGCCCCAGCAGCAGCAGGCAGGCGAGGCGGACCACGCAGGCGACGCGCAGCAGGCGGAGGGGCATGGCGGGCTCCCGGTCGGGGGATGGTCGGTCGGTCAGGCGGGCGGGCCCTCAATAGACCACCGGGGGCCGGCGCGCGTTCCCGCCGCGGTGGCTCCGTGCCCTGCGGGGGACGGCGTCGGCCGGCTCGCTACCCTCCTGACTCCCCTGACCCCGGAGGCTCGGATGAGCACGGCGCGCCCCCTCGACTCGTTCCAGACCCGCGACCGCCTGCAGGTGGGCGCGCAGGCCTACACCTTCTGGAACCTCGGGCGGCTGCCCGCGGAGGGGGCCGCGCGGGCGGCGCGCCTGCCCACCAGCCTCAAGGTGCTGCTGGAGAACCTGCTGCGGCGCGAGGACGGCGTGACGGTGACGCGCGCCGACATCGAGGCCGTGCTGGCCTGGGACCCCAAGGCCACTCCCTCGCGCGAGATCCAGTTCATGCCCGCGCGCGTGGTGCTGCAGGACTTCACCGGCGTGCCCTGCGTGGTGGACCTCGCCGCCATGCGCGACACCACCTCCGAGGTGGGGGGCGACGCGGCCCGCATCAACCCGCTGGTGCCCGTGGACCTCGTGATCGACCACAGCGTGCAGGTGGACCGCTTCGGCGATGCCAAGGCGGCGCAGGACAACGTGGCGCTGGAGCACGAGCGCAACCGCGAGCGCTACACCTTCCTGCGCTGGGGCGCCCAGGCCTTCCGCAACCTGCGCGTGGTGCCGCCCGGCACGGGCATCGTGCACCAGGTGAACCTCGAGCACCTGGCGCCGGCCGTGTTCACGCGCCCCGAGGGCAGCGACACGCTGGCCTACCCCGACACGGTCATCGGCACCGACTCGCACACGACCATGATCAACGGCCTGGGCGTGCTGGGCTGGGGCGTGGGCGGCATCGAGGCCGAGGCGGCCATGCTGGGCCAGCCGATGACCATGCTCATCCCGCAGGTGGTGGGCGTGCGGCCCGTGAGCCGCACGCAGCCGGGCGTGACGGCCACCGACGTGGTGCTCACCGTCACCGAGCTGCTGCGCAAGACGGGCGTGGTGGAGAAGTTCGTCGAGTTCTTCGGCGAGGGCCTGGGCGCGCTCTCGCTGGCCGACCGCGCCACGCTGGCCAACATGGCCCCCGAGTACGGGGCCACGGTGGGCTTCTTCCCCATCGACGAGCGCACGCTGGAGTACCTGGCCTTCACCGGCCGCTCGCCGGCGCAGGTGCAGCTGGTGGAGGCCTACGCGCGCGCGCAGGGCCTGTTCCGCGTGGCCGGCGCCCCCGAGGCCAGCTACTCGCAGGTGGTCACGCTCGACCTCGGCAGCGTGGTCCCCAGCCTGGCCGGCCCCAGCCGGCCGCAGGACCGGGTGACGCTGCCGGGCGTGCAGGCCAGCTACCGCGCGCTGCACGCGCCGGGCCACCCAGCC
>JBJTIJ010000020.1:0-2915 GCA_046094945.1 Planctomycetia bacterium
GCCCACGCGTCACCTCCCATCGCGAGCGCCGCGCCCGGGCGGGTGCGGAAGCCAGGTGACGACGACGACGCGTGGTCCATCCACGCGAGGAGGAGGAAACGGGCTGGGCGCCCCGCCCCGGCGCGGCGCGCGCCGGCCCCCTCACATCTTGAAGGCCAGCTCCAGGAGGTGGTGGGAGGCAGCCACCTCGATCCCCCCCTCCCGCGTGCCCTCCTCGCTGAACGCGCCGCGCCCGGGCCACGGCTTGGCCGGCTCCCACAGCGCGAAGGGCACGGGGTCGGTGAGGTGGCGGCCGGTCTCGACGCTGATGGCCTCGCCGCCCACCACGAGCAAGCGCGTGTCGGGCAGGCCCTCGAGGTGCGCGGCCAGCGGCGTGACGAGCTGGCTGTCGATGCGCTCGAGGTCCTCGACCTTGGAGACGAAGTCGCGCGTGCGGCTGGCGGCGGCGGTGCTGTCCACGTGCACCACGACCAGGTCGTGGTCGGCCAGCAGGGCGCAGGCAGCCGCGGCCTTGCCCGCGAGGTCGGTGCCGGGCAGGCCCGTGGCGCCGGGCACCTCGGCCAGGTGCATGCCCTGCAGGCGCGCCAGGCCGCGCATGCTGGGCTCCACGCCCACGAAGGCGCCGCGCAGGCCCAGCCGCTCGTGCAGCGACGGCAGCGGCTGCGCCACGCCCGGCCCCCACGGCCACACCAGCGTGGCGGGGTTCTCGCCCAGGTCGCGGCGCAGCTCGTTGACCTCGTGCGTGGCGAACAGCTCGCGGCTGCGGTCGATGAGCTGCAGGATGTGCCCGATGCCCGTGCCGCGCGGCAGCGCGGCGCGCAGGCTGCGGCCCAGCACCTCGGTGGGCGGCACGGTCTGCACGCGCACGTCGCGCGCGCCGCGCCAGACCAGCACGCCGCGCCCGCGCGGGCCCGGCACCAGCAGCAGGTCGGCGGCGCGGCAGGCCTCGGCCAGCGCCGTGAGCAGCAGCACGGCCTCGTCGTGCCGGATGTGGCCGGCGCTGGCGTCATGCAGCGTCTCGCGGTCGGCCGTGACCAGCGAGAGGCGGAAGGCCTGGTCCAGCGAGCCCAGCGGCACGTCGAGCGCGGCGGCGTCCATCGCGGCGCCCAGGTCGACGTGCTGGCGCGGGTCCAGGCCCAGCAGGCCCAGCGCGAAGGCGCCCTCCTCGGGGCGCAGGCCCTCGGGCACGGGCAGCACGTGGCCCACGCGCCCCTCGCGCGCCAGGCGGTCCAGCCGCGGCGTGGCGGCGGCCTCCAGCGGCGTGCGGCCGCCCAGCTCGGCCACGGGACGGTCGGCGGCCCCCGCCACCACGAGCAGCACCGTCTTCATGGGCCTAGCGTCCGCGCCCCTCGCGGCGCGCGCGGCCGGCGGGCGGCGTGGGCGGGGCCACGGGCGGCGGCGAGGCCGGCGGCGCCGGCGGCAGCTCCTCGCCCGGCAGCAGCAGGCGCGGGAAGGGCTGGCCCTCGACCAGCACGCGGCGCAGCGCGCCGCGGAAGGCGGTGATGTAGACCTCCAGCGTGGCGCCCACGCGCGCGTCGTGCACGTGGCCGCCGTAGGCGATGAACTCGCGTGGCGACACCACCATGTGCAGGTGCAGGTGCGGGCGCTCGCCGTCGGTGGAGATGCTGCCCGAGAGCGTGGCCACCTCCATGCGCTCCTCGAAGTGGCGCTTGAGGTACTCGTGCGTGGCGGGGTCGAGGTAGCCCAGCGTGATGGCGTCCACCGAGCCCAGCCCGCTGACGATGCCGGCCTCGATGCGCTGCTCCTCCACCACCTTGCGCAGGCTGCCGAGCACGTCCTCGCCGGGGTCGAGCCGGATGACGTGGTGGCCGTCGCCGAAGGCGTGGTGGCGCATCCTGGCTCCTCGCGGGAAGCCGGCAGGATACCGGGCCTGCACGACCGTGCCGGCACCCGCGCGGCGGCCGGCGGCCCCGCGGGCCGCTCGCCGCGCCGGTGGCTCGCGGCGCCGGGGCCCTGCGCGTAGGGTCTGCGCCATGCGCACCACCCTGCTCGTGAACCCGGTGGCCGGGCAGGGCAGGGCCGGGCGCCTCTCCGAGGGCTTGCGCACGGCGCTGGCCGCGGGCGGCGACGAGGTGCAGGTGCTGGCCACGCAGGCCGCCGGGGATGCGGCGCGCCTGTGCCGCGAGCTGGCCCCCGGGGCCACCGACCGGCTGGTGGTGGTGGGCGGCGACGGCACGCTGCGCGAGGTGGTGGGCGCACGCGACCTGCCGCTGCCCTGGCCGGTGGGGCTGGCCCCGGTGGGCACGGCCAACGTGGTGGCCCGCGAGCTGGGCATGCCGCGCTGCGGCAAGGCCGAGCGCGTGGCCGCGGCGCTGCGCACGGCCGTGCCGTGGCCCGTGGGCGTGCTGGAGATCGCCTACGCCGACGGGCGGCGCGAGCGCGCGCTGGCCAACGTGGGCGCCGGGCTGGACGCCGAGGTGGTGCGCGCCGTGGCCGCGGCGCGTGCGGCCCGCGGCGGGCGCGGCGGCTACCGCGTGTGGGTGCGGCCGCTGCTCGGCACGCTGTGGCGCTACGAGGCCCCGCGGCTGCAGGTGGCCCTCGACGGCGGCGCGCCGCTGCCGGCCGCCGCGCTGGTGGTGCAGGGCGCCCGCAACTACGGCGGCCTCTTCGAGCTGTCGCCCCGCGCGCGCATGGACGCCCCCACCCTCTCGGTGGCGCGCCTCACGCGCGCCTGCCGCCGCGACCTGCTGGCCCTGCTGCTGCGCGGCCTGCTGCGCCGCGCGCACCGCTCGCCGCACCTGTCGCTGCACGAGGCCCTCACCCTGCACGTCACCGCCGACCGCCCCGTGGGCCTGCAAGCCGACGGCGACGCCGCCGGCCTGCTGCCCGCCACCAACCCCCTCCTGGAGCTGGCCTTCAAGATGTGAGGGGGCCGGCGCGCGCCGCGCCGGGGC
>JBJTIJ010000021.1:0-13311 GCA_046094945.1 Planctomycetia bacterium
TGCGCGCGGCACGGCCGCGCCCGCCGAGCCCGAGGAGGACGAGGAGGACGAGGAGGACGACGAGCTGGCCGATGACCTGGCGGCCGCCGGCGAACTGGACGAGCTCGACGTCGACCTCGAGGGCGACGCGGACGAGGGCGACGACGAGGACGAGGCGGACGAGGAGGGCGCGCCGGCCGCGCCCGCCCAGGGCAAGGGTGCGCCCAAGGCCCCGCCCGCGAAGGGCGCGGGCAGCAAGGCGCCGGCGCCGCCCGCCGGCCGCGGCGCGGGCGAGGCGCCCGACACGGGCGGGGGCGGCCTGGCCGGGCTGCTGCGCGCGCTGGGCGCCACGCGCCCCGCGCCGCCCAAGCGTCCCGCGGGCGGCATGGACCTGGGCGACGACGACGCGGCCGCCCCCGCCGCGCCGCCGCGCAAGGCGCCGGCCGCGGAGGAGGAGGCGCCCGCCGCCCCGCCGCCGCCCAAGGTGCAGCGCACGGTGCCGCCCATGCCGCCGCGCAAGCCCGGCGTGATCACGCTGGCCATCAGCCCCGACGCCGACGACGCCTTCATGCTGTTCGCGCTCGAGCACGGCCTGGTGGCCACCGAGGACCGCAAGTACGAGATCGTGCGCGGCGAGGTGGCCCGCCTCAACGAGGAGGCGCAGCGCGGCACCTACGACGTGACGGCCTTCTCCTTCGGCTCGTGGCCGCAGCTGGTGGACCGCTACCTCGTGCTGCCCTCGGGCGGCTCGCTGGGCGACGGCGTGGGCCCGGTCGTGGTCAGCAAGACGCCGGTGCGCAGCGGCGAGGTCAGCGGCCTGCAGGTGGGCGTGCCCGGCCTGACCACCACGGGCGCGCTGGTGCTGCGCATGTGGCTGCACCCGGCCAAGCTCAACCTCGTGGCGCTGCCCTTCGAGGCCGTGCCGGTGGCCGTGGCCGCCGGCAAGGTGCGCGCGGGCGTGCTGATCCACGAGGCCCAGCTCACCTACCGCTCGCAGGGCCTCGTGCTGGTCAAGGACCTGGGCGCGTGGTGGACCGAGCGCACCGAGGGCCTGCCGCTGCCGCTGGGCGGCATGCTCGTGCGGCGCGACATCTCGCCGGAGGAGCGCGCCAAGATCAACGTCGACGTCAAGCGCTCCATCGCCTACGCGATGGGGCACCGCGCCGACGCGCTGGCGCACGCCGCGCGCTTCGCCAAGGGCCTGGGCATGGCGCTGCTGGAGCGCTACATCGACAACTACGTCAACGAGCTCTCGCTGGACATGGGCGAGCGCGGCCGCCAGGCCGTGCACACGCTCTTCCAGGAGGCCAAGCGCCTGGGCCTCGTGCGCGAGGTGGTCGAGCTGGAGATGGCCTAGGCCCGGCGGGGCAAGCCGGGACCGCGGCGTGCGCGGCTAGGCGCCCTGGATCACGCCCAGCGCGCGGCCCACGCGGGCGAAGGCGGCCAGCGCGTGCTCGATGTCCTCGGGCGAGTGGCCGGCGGAGACCTGCACGCGGATGCGGGCCTGGCCGCGCGGCACGACCGGGAACGAGAAGCCGATCACGTAGACGCCCTCGGCCAGCATCTTCTCGGCCATCTCGGCGGCGAGGCGCGCGTCGCCCAGCATGATGGGCACGATGGGGTGCACGCCCGGGCGGATGGTGAAGCCGGCGGCCGTCATGCCCGCGCGGAAGCGCTGCGTGTTGCGCTCGAGGCGGTCGCGCAGCTCGGTGCTGGCCGAGAGCAGGTCCATGCAGGCCAGCGAGGCCGCCACGATGGCCGGCGGCACGGTGTTGCTGAACAGGTAGGGGCGCGAGCGCTGGCGCAGCAGCGCCACCAGCTCCTTGCGCGCGGCCGTGAAGCCGCCGCTGGCGCCGCCCAGCGCCTTGCCCAGCGTGGAGGTCACGATGTCGATGCGCTGCATCACGCCGCAGTGCTCGCCCGTGCCGCGCCCGGTGCGGCCCACGAAGCCCGTGGCGTGGGAGTCGTCCACCATGACCAGCGCGTCGTGGCGCTCGGCGATGTCGCACAGGCGCGCGAGGTCGGCGATGTCGCCGTCCATGCTGAACACGCCGTCGGTGGCCACCATGACGCGCCGCGCGCCGGCCGCGCGCGCCTCCTTGAGCTTGGCCTCCAGGTCGGCGAAGTCCAGGTGCTCGTAGCGGTAGCGCTGCGCCTTGCACAGGCGGATGCCATCGATGATCGAGGCGTGGTTGAGCGCGTCGGAGACGATCGCGTCCTGCTCTCCCAGCAGCGTCTCGAACAGGCCGCCGTTGGCGTCGAAGCACGAGCCGTAGAGGATGCAGTCGTCCTGCCCGACGAAGGCCGCCAGGCGCTGCTCGAGCTCCTTGTGGCGGTCCTGCGTGCCGCAGATGAAGCGCACCGAGGCCATGCCGTAGCCGCGCGTGTCCAGCGAGGCGCGCACGGCCTCCAGCAGGCGCGGGTGGTTGGCCAGCCCCAGGTAGTTGTTGGCGCAGAAGTTCAGCATCGGGCGCCCGTCGGCCAGCCGGATGTGCGAGCCCTGCGGGCTGCCGATCTGCCGCTCGCGCTTGGTCAGGCCCTGCGCGTCGATGGTGTCGAGCTCGTCCTGGAAGCCCTTGCGCGTGGCGGCCGTGTACATGGGGCGAGACCTCCGGGGAAGGCGCCGTCCTACCACGGGCCGGCCGCGACGGCCACCCGCCCGCTCAGCGGGTGCGACGCTGCCGCCACGCCTCGTACAGGAACACGGCTGCGGCGCTGGAGACGTTGAGCGAGTCCACGCCCGGCGGCATGGGCACCGAGACGGCCCCGTCGCAGCAGGCGCGCACGGCAGGCGAGATGCCCTCGCCCTCGGCGCCCAGCACGAGGCAGGTGTCGCCGGCCAGCGCGGCCGCCGTGATGGGGGATTCCCGCGCCGCGGGGTCGGTGGCCAGCACGCGCAGGCCCGCGGCGCGCGCAGCCGCCAGCGCCGCCAGCAGCGGCACGTCGTCCACCGCGGGCACCACGAAGGAGGCGCCCATCGAGGCGCCGATGGCGCGCGTGAGCAGCGGGCTGCAGGTGCTCTCGCCCACCAGCAGCCCGTCCACCCCGAAGGCGGCGGCGTTGCGCACCACCACGCCCACGTTCTCGGCGTTGCTGATGCCGTCCAGCGCCAGCAGCAGGCGCGGCCGCCCGCGCGGCGCCAGCAGCCCCTGAAGCGTGGCGCGCTGCGCGAGGCGCCCGAGGGCCTTGAGGCCGGCGCGCTCGTGGAAGCCTGTCAGGCGGCCCAGCGCCTCGCGGTCGGGGGCCAGCAGCACGCGCGGCGGCTGCGGCCGCGCCTCCAGCTGCGCGCGCAGCGCCTCCAGCCAGTCGGGCGTCAGCAGCAGCGCCTCGACGGGGTGCGGGCTGGCCAGCAGGCGCTGCACCACCTTGGCGCCCTCGGCCACGAAGCGGCCGCTGCGCTCCAGGCCCTTGGCGCGGCGCAGCGTGAGGAAGGCCTCCACGTCGGCCGTGGCGGCCTGCTCCAGCGGCACGAGGTCGAGCGCGCCCATGGCCGCCCCTAGGGCAGCATCCGGCTCCACCACGGGAAGCCCCGGGTGCGGATGCGGCGGAAGGCCTCGGCGGGGAAGCCGCTGTCGGCCACGAGCGTGGCGGGCTCGGCCAGCTCGCCGTCGGCACGCTCGTCGAGCCACGCGGCCAGCTCGTCGGCGCTGCCGGCCTGCGCCAGCGCCGCCAGCAGCATGGGCGCCACGGCGGCCAGCGCGCGGCCCCCCACCGGCGCGGGATCGTGCGTGCGCGCGGCCAGCCAGGCGGCCAGCCGAACGCCGTCGTCGCCCAGCAGGCCGCCCAGCCGCGGATTGGGCTCGCCCAGGCGCGGGTCCGGCTCCTGCAGCAGGCGCGGCGTGGCCAGCGCCTCGGGGCGCCCGAACTTGGCCAGCACCTCCAGCACGGCCTCGATGGCGCCCTTGCGGCGCCGGCGGTGGCGGGCCAGCGCGGCCGGCAGCAGGGCCGCGGCCGCCGAGATGGCCTCGGCGCTGCCCGAGCGCGAGAGGTCGCCGCGCGTGCGCAGGGCCTTGGCGGCCGCGCCCGCCGCCTGCTCGACGGCAGCCAGGTAGCGCTCGGGCAGGGTGGTGGCGGCGGGCACGTGTCCAGAGTGGGGCCGCCGGGGGCCCGCGCCAACGAATGCGGGCTAGGCGCCCTCGCCGTCCTGCCCGATGGCCTCCACCGGGCAGCCTTCCATGGCCTCGAGGCACTCGGCCACGTCCTGCTCGGTCTTGGGCTGGGCGTGCACGAAGGAGTAGCCCTTGTCGTCGTTGCGGCGGAAGAAGCGCGGCGCCGTCTCGCGGCAGGCGTCGCAGTCGATGCACTGGTCGTCGACGTAGAAGCGGCCCGCCACGTTCTCGGGCAGCTTGTTCTTCTTGTCGGCCATGGCGGCACTCCGTCAGGGACAGCGCGGATCGGGCCCGACGGTACGCGTCGGGCGGGGGAGGTCTAGCCGGGGCCCCCCCCGGGGCCGCCCGGGGGCGCCAGCACCGCCGTGAACAGCGCGCGCTGGATGTGCAGGCGGTTCTCGGCCTGCGCCAGCATCAGGCTGCGCGGGCCGTCCACCACGTCGTCGTCGGCCTCCACGTTGCGGCGCACGGGCATGGCATGCATGAAGCGCCCGTCGCGGCTGGTGGCCATCAGGGGGCGCGTGAGGCGCCAGCCGGCGTGCTGGCGGCGCAGCGCCTGCTCCTCGGCCGGGCGGCCGTGCAGGTGGGTGGCGCCCCACGAGGCGGCGTAGACCACGTCGGCGCCCGCCACGCCCTCCTCGAGGCGCTGCACCTCGCGCAGCGAGCCGCCCGAGGCCTGCGCCGCGCGCCGGGCCGTCTCGCGCACCAGCCCGTCGAGCTCGTAGCCCTCGGGGTGGCACAGCGTCACGTGCATGCCCAGCTTGGTGGCCATCAGCATCACGCCGTGCGGCACGGCCAGCGTGCGCGCCTTGGGGCTGTGGCACCACGTGAGCGCGAGGCGCCGGCCGCGCAGGTCGCCCAGCTCCTCCTCCAGCGTGAGCGCGTCGCCCCAGGCCTGCGTGGGGTGGTCGAGCACGCTCTCCATGTTGAAGATGGGCACGCTGGCGTGCTTCTGGAACGAGACGATCACCTCGTCGCGCCGCGCCAGCGCCCAGTCGTCGTGGCTGCCCAGCGCGCGGATGGCGATGGCGTCGCAGTAGCGGCTGAGCACCGCCGCGGCGTCGCGCACGTGCTCGTCGGCCTCGCCCGACATCACGGCCCGCTCGCGCAGCTCGAGGTCCCACAGGTCGCGCCCGGCGGCCATGTCCACCACGCTGCCGCCCAGCGTGGAGAAGGCCAGGCTGAACGATGCGCGCGTGCGCAGCGAGGGCTGGAAGAACACCATCGCCAGCGCGGCACCCTCCAGCGGGCGGCCGTGCCCGCGCTGCTTCATCTCGCGCGCCAGCGCCACCACGTGGCGGAGCTCCTCGGGGCGGAAGGTGTCGAGGGTGACGACGTCGCGGCCGCGGATCATGCAGCCGAGGCTACGCCCCGCGGGCCACCCGGGCCAGCCTCGCCCGGGCGCCCCGCAGGCCGGCCCGCTACCATCCGGGCCGGGCCGCAGCCGGGCGGACCCCCGGAGACCGGCCCATGAGCGAGACGCCGCGTCCGCCCACCGACGCCAGCCTGGCCGCGCTCGAGGTCGAGGGCCTGCGCCTGCTGCTGGACGTCTCGCGGCGCATCAACGCCGTCACCGACGCCGACGCCGTGCTGGCCACGGTGGTGGACAGCCTCGTGAGCCTGGTGCGGGCCGACCGCGGCTTCCTCATGCTGCGCGAGGAGGACGGCTCGCTGCGCTTCGCCCTGGCGCGCGACCGCGCCGGCAAGCCGCTGGAGGCCACGCGCTTCAAGGTCAGCGAGAGCGTGGTGCGCGAGGTGGCCGCGCAGGGCATCACGCGCCTGGTGGACGACGCAGCCAGCAACGCCGCGCTGAACTCGCGCATGAGCATCGTGGCGCTCTCGCTGCGCACCATCCTGTGCGTGCCGCTCAAGGTGGACGAGCGCACCATCGGTGTCATCTACGTGGACAGCAACGCCATCACGCGCCGCTTCACGCCCGCCGACGTGCCGCTGGTGGAGGCCTTCGCGGCGCAGGCGGCTGCCACGCTGGAGCGCTTCCGCCTGCAGCGCATCGAGCAGGCGAGCGCGCGCCTGCAGCAGCAGCTGCAGGTGGCCAGCGAGATCCAGGCCACCTTCCTGCCCAGCAGCTTCCCGCCGCTGGCGGGCGTGCGCGGCGCGGTGGCCTCGGTGCCGGCGCTGCAGGTGGGCGGCGACTTCTACGACGTGCTGCCGCTGCCGCGCGGCCGCGTGGGCGTCATGGTGGGCGACGTCTCGGGCAAGGGCGTGCCCGGCGCGCTGTTCGGCGCGCGGCTGATGAGCGACGTGCGCACGCAGGCGCTGTTCCACGACGACGTCTCGCGCACGCTGGAGGCCGTCAACGGCATCGTGGCCGAGCGCGCCAGCCGCGGCATGTTCGTGACGCTGATCTACGCCGTGCTCGACCCGGCCACGGGCGAGGTGACCTACGGCAACGCCGGCCACCTGGCGCCCATCGTGCGCCAGGCCGGCGGCACGCTGGCCCAGTGGCAGGACGCCGGCGGCCCGCCGCTGGGCGTGCTGGCCGGCGCGCAGTACCCCGCGCACGCGCGGCGGCTGGCGCGCGGCGAGGTGCTGCTGCTGCTCACCGACGGCATCGGCGACGCGGTGGGCGAGGCCGGCGAGCGCTTCGGCGACGAGCGCACGCACGCCACCGTGGGGGGCAGCAGCGACGACCCCGCGGCGGTGGTGCGGGCGCTGTGCGAGGCCACGGCCGCCTTCACCGGCCAGCGCCCGCAGGCCGACGACCAGACGCTGCTGGCCGTGGCGCTGGCCTAGCCACGCCCGGCCCGGGCCTGCGTGCGCCGGCCTGCGTGCCGGCGCGCCCGCGGCAGAGGCCGCGCCAGAGGCCGCGCCAAGGCGGGCCGCGCCGGGGTGTCCCCGGTACATTCCGGGCCACGCCTGGAGCCCGCCCGGATGCCCTTCCGCGAGGACCTGAAGCCCGACCGCCTCGTGGCCCTCGAGGAGGAGGTGCTGGCGCTCTGGGAGCGCGAGCGCACCTTCGAGCGCGTGCAGCAGGCCCGGCAGGGGGCGCCGCGCTGGGTGTTCTACGAGGGGCCGCCCACCGCCAACGGCCGGCCCGGCCTGCACCACGTGCTCTCGCGCGCGGTGAAGGACCTGCGCTGCCGCTTCAAGACCATGCAGGGCCACCTGGTGGAGCGCAAGGGCGGCTGGGACACGCACGGCCTGCCGGTGGAGCTGGAGGTCGAGAAGAAGTTGGGCCTGTCGGGCAAGCGCGCCATCGAGGAGCTGGGCATCGCGCGCTTCAACGCGCTGTGCCGCGAGTCGGTCTTCAGCTACCTGGAAGACTGGAAGCGCATGACCCGGCGCATGGGCTACTGGGTCGACCTCGAGCACGCCTACATCACCTGCTCGCGCGAGTACGTCGAGAGCCTGTGGTGGATCCTGGCCACGCTGTTCCGCCGCGGCCTGCTCTACCGCGGGCACAAGATCGTGCCCTACTGCCCCTCGTGCACCACGCCGCTCTCCAGCCACGAGGTGGGGCAGGGCTACCGCGACGTGCAGGACCCCAGCGTGTTCGTGCGCTTCGCCCTCGAGGGCGAGGCACCCGGCAGCCCGCCCGCCTCCTTCCTCGTGTGGACCACCACGCCCTGGACGCTGCCCAGCAACGTGGCGCTGGCCGTGCACCCCGAGGTCGACTACGTGGAGGTGGAGGTCAGCGAGGGGCCCTCGGCCGGCGAGCGCCTGTGGCTGGCCGAGGCCCGGCTGGGCGCGCTGGGCGTGGCGCATGCGGTGCGCTCGCGCGTGCGCGGCCAGCAGCTGGTGGGCCGCCGCTACCGGCGCCTGCTGCCGTGGTACCCGCTGCCCGCCGGCGCCACGGGCCAGCCCTTCCGCGTGGTGGCCGGCACCTTCGTCACCACCTCCGACGGCACCGGCATCGTGCACATCGCGCCCGCCTACGGGCAGGACGACCACGACGTGGGCCTGCGCGAGGGCCTGCCCACGCTGCACCCGGTGGACGCGCAGGGCCGCTTCGTCGCCGGCTCGCCCGTGGCGGGCACCTTCGTCAAGGAGGCCGACAAGGAGATCCTGCGCCTGCTCAAGGAGCAGGGCAGCCTGTGGCGGCGCGAGACGCTGGTGCACTCCTACCCGCACTGCTGGCGCTGCGACACGCCGCTGCTCTACTACGCGCGCGACAGCTGGTACATCCGCACCACGGGCGTGCGCGAGCGCATGGTCGAGCTCAACAAGGGCATGCGCTGGTGGCCGCCGGCGGTGGGCGAGGGCCGCTTCGGCCAGTGGCTCGAGAACAACGTCGACTGGGCCATCTCGCGCGACCGCTACTGGGGCACGCCGCTGCCGCTGTGGGCCTGCGACGCCAAGGGCTGCGGGCACGTCGAGGCCATCGGCTCGGATGCCGAGCTCACGGCGCGGGCCGGCCGGCGCGTGGACGACCTGCACCGCCCGCACGTGGACGAGGTGGCCTGGCCCTGCACGCAGCCGGGCTGCGGCGGCACCATGCGCCGCACGCCCGAGGTGGTGGACGTGTGGTTCGACTCAGGGGCCATGCCCTTCGCGCAGTGGCACTACCCCTTCGAGAACAAGGAGCGCGTCGAGCGCGAGCACCCGGCCGAGTTCGTGGCCGAGGCCGTGGACCAGACGCGCGGCTGGTTCTACACGCTGCTGGCCGTGAGCACGCTGCTGCTGGACAAGCCGGCGACGAAGAGCGTGGCGTGCATGGACCTGATCCTGGACGCCCAGGGCAAGAAGATGAGCAAGTCGCGCGGCAACACCGTCGACCCCTTCGAGTTGATGGGCTCGCACGGGGCCGACGTGGTGCGCTGGCTGCTGCTGGTGCGCCCGCTGTGGGTGCCGCTGCGCTTCGACCGCAAGGACCTCGACGAGGTGCGCAGCCGCACCTTCGGCACGCTGCTCAACTGCTACTCCTTCCTGGCCATGTACGCCAACCCCGACGGCTGGGCGCCGGGCGCGGCCGCGCCGGCCGTGGCCTCGCGCCCCGCGCTGGACCGCTGGCTGGTGGCGCGCCGCGAGCGGCTGGTGGCCGAGGTGACCGCCGACCTCGAGGACATGGACACGGCCCGCGCCGGCCAGCGGCTGGCGCACTTCGTGGTGGAAGACCTCAGCAACTGGTGGCTGCGCCGCAGCCGCCGGCGCTTCTACGGCGAGGGGCTGGACGCGGCCAAGGGCCAGGCCTACGCCACGCTGCACGAGGCGCTGGTGACGGTGGCGCGCCTGCTGGCGCCCATCGCGCCCTTCACGGCCGAGGCGCTGCACCGCGCGCTGCACCCGCACGTCGAGGGCGTGGCGGCCTCGGTGCACGCGGCCCGCTGGCCGGAGGCCGACGCCACGCTGCGCGACCCGGCGCTGGAGGCCGGCATGGAGGCCGTGCGGCGCGTGGTCTCGCTGGGCCACGCGGCGCGCCAGGAGGCGGGCGTGAACGTGCGCCAGCCGCTGGCCAGCGTCTCGCTCTGGGGCCTGGCGGGCGAGGCGCGCACCTTCGTGCAGGGCAGCCTCGACGTGGTGCGCGACGAGCTCAACGTCAAGCGCGTCGAGCTGGCCGAGGGGCTGGCGCAGGGCACGCGCCTGAAGGCCGCGCTGGACAAGAAGGAGGCGGCGCGCCGGCTGGGGGCGCTCACGCCGGCCGTGTCGGCGGCGCTGGAGGCGCTGGAGCCGGCGGCGGTGGTGGCGCTGCTGGCGCAGGAGGCGCCGCGCGTGCGCACGGCGCAGGGCGAGGTCGAGCTCACGCCCGCCGACGTGCGCGTGACGGTGGCCGTGCCCGAGGGGCGCGTGGGCCAGTTCGGCGGCGGCGTGCTGGCCGTGCTGGAGACGGCGCTCACCCCCGCGCTGGTGCGCGAGGGGCTGGCGCGCGAGGTGGTGCGGCGCATCAACGACCTGCGCAAGGCCTCGGGCCTGCGCGTGGAAGACCGCATCCGCCTGCGCTGGCACGCCACGGGCGAGCTGGCCGCGGCGCTGCGCGAGCACGCCGCGTGGGTGGCCGGCGAGGTGCTGGCCAGCCCGCTGGAGGAGGCGGCCGACGGCGCGGGCCTCACGGCGCTGGAGGTGCCGGGGCACGCGCTCGCGGTGGCCCTCGTGAAGGCCTAGCCGGCCGTGGCGCCGGCGCCGCTCTCGGCCCGCACCTACGTGGCGCGCAACCTGCGCCGCGTGGCCCCGGTGCTGGCCATCCAGGCGCTGGTGACCTGCCTGCTGGTGGCGGCCATCACGCCCACCAACGCCTTCCGCGCCACCACCGAGGCCTACACGGCGGCGATGGCGCACATGACCATCGTCACGCCGCGCGAGCGCCCGCTGCTGGACGGCGCGCTGCGCGGCCTGCTCGACCAGAACCCGCACCAGGAGCGCCGGCAGGCGGCCAAGATGTTCTGGGTCCGCACGCCCATGATCGTGGGCGAGGCCTGGGCGCCGCTGCTGCTGCTGCCGCCCCCGGCACAGCAGGACCTGCTGGCGCGCACCGGCTGCCGGCTGGTGGAGGGACGCATGCCCGAGCCGGGCAGCGCCGGCGTGGCGGTGCACGAGGCCGTGCTGCGCGCGCGCGGCTGGGCGCTGGGCAGCGCCTTCGGCGAGGAGGTGGACCGCCTCGACAGCACGCCGGGCCGCTTCGAGGTGGTGGGCGTGCTGGCCGGGCCGGCGCGCCTGGCGGTGGGCGACCTCGAGCGCGCCAGCCAGCCCGACTCGGTCTACGCGCGCCAGCTGCCCTTCGAGGTGGTCTACGCGCGCCCGGGCGCGGAGCAGGCGAGCGACGCCTGGCTGCAGGCGGCGCGCCTGCCCTCGGGCGGGCTGGCCTTCCGCGTGGTGGACGACGACCTCGTGCGCGCGCGCATCGAGCAGGCCTTCGTGAACCTGCCGCTGGTGCTGGGCTTCATCACCGCGGCGGTGGCCGTGGTGGTGGCACTGGTGACGGCGCTGCTGGACCTGCTGCAGTTCCAGGCGCGGCTCGACGAGCTGGCGCTGCTGCTGGCCGTGGGCCACCCGCGCCGGCGGCTGATGCAGAAGCTGGCCGCCGAGGGCCTGCTGGTGGCGCTGCTGGGCTGGGCGCTGGGCCTGCTGCTGGGGCTGGGCGCCGTGGCCACCTACCGCGCGCTGGTGCTCGAGCCGCGCGGCATCCTGATGCACCTGCTGGACGCGCGCCCGCTGGCGGCCTCGCTGGCCGTGCCGCTGCTGGCCACGGCGGTGGGGGCGCTGGCGCTGCGCGCGCGCATCCGCCGCATGGACCCCGTGGCCGTGCTGCAGCGCAGGGGGGCATGAGCATGGCCGGCGACGCCCTGCCCGTGCTGGAGGCTCGCGGCCTCGCGCTCACCTACGCCGACGGCCCGCGGCGCGTCGAGGCCGTGCGCGACGTGACGCTGCAGGTGGCGCGCGGCGAGTGCGTGGGCATCGTGGGCCCCTCGGGCTCGGGCAAGAGCAGCCTGCTGTTCCTGCTGGGCGGCCTGCGCCGCCCGGATGCCGGCGAGGTGCGCCTGCTGGGCCAGCCGCTGGCCGCCGAGCCCGAGGCCAACGCGGCGCTGCGCCGCCGCCACGTGGGCTTCCTGTTCCAGGAGCCCTTCCTCGTGCCCTACCTGAGCGTGCGCGAGAACGCGCTGGCGCACGTGGACGACCCTGCCGCGGGCGCGCGGCTGGAGCGGCTGGCCGCCGCCGTGGGCATGGGCGGCCTGCTCGACGAGCGGCCCTGGCGCCTCTCGGGCGGCCAGCGCCAGCGCGCCGGCCTCTTGCGCGCGCTGGCCAGCGACCCCGACCTCGTGCTGGCCGACGAGCCCACCGCCTTCCTCGACCAGCAGGCCGGCCACGCGGTGATGGAGCTGCTGCGGGCCCAGCGCGGGCGCGCCGCGCTGGTGGTGGTGACCCACGACCGCAGCATGCTGGCCGGCGCCACGCGCGTGCTGGCGCTGGCCGACGGGCGCCTGGCGCCAGCCTAGGGGCTGGCGCCAGCCGGGGAACTGGCGCCGGGCGCCAGCCGCGCCGTGCCCGCGGCGTGGCGCGCCGCCAGGCGGGCCATCTGGCGGTCGTGCCAGCGGCCCAGCAGCAGCAGCGCCAGCAGGGCCGACACCCACGCCGTGAACATGTCGTTCTGCGCGTCCCAGATGTCGCCCTGCACGCCCAGGAACTCGATGGAGCCGTCGCCGGCCACCAGCGCCGTGGCGTACTCCAGCAGCTCGTAGAGCGCAGCGATGGAGAGGGCGATGGCCGTGCAGCAGGTGAACAGCCAGCCGCCGGGCTTGAGCGGCGAGGTGCGCACCAGCAGCTCGCGTGCGATGAGCGCCGGCACCACGCCCTGCATGGCGTGCCCGAGGCGGTCGTAGGGGTTGCGCTCCGTGCCCAGCGTCTCGCGCATCCACTCGCCGAAGGGCACGCGCGCGTAGGTGTAGTGGCCGCCCGTCACGAGCAGCACGCAGAAGGTGGCCATCAGCACGTAGAGCAGCGTGGTGAACTCGAAGCGCCGGCGCGTGAAGGTGAGCAGCGGCACCGCCACCAGCACGGGCGAGACCTCCATCCACCACGTGGGCCAGTCGAAGGGCGAGATCGACGACAGGCCCAGTGCCAGCAGCACGAGCGCCAGCAGCACCACTTGCAGCCGGGAGGAGGGGTGGGCAGGCTCCATGCGGGCATGGTACGCCGGGCCCGGCAGCGCCGGCCGCGGCCCGCCATGGCCCCCGGATGCAGGGCTGGCCCCATGCCGCCCGGCCCGGGCCGGGCGCCAGCGGGGGCGCGGCCGCATGCGCCGTAGACTGCGCCCGATGGCCTGCCCCAGCCTTCCCCTGCGCGCTGCGCGCCTGGCGCCGGCCCTGCTGCTGGCCGCCGCCGCAGGCCTCTGGGCCGTGGGCGCCCGCGAGGCTGCGCGCGCGGCGCACGCCGACGAGCCCGCGCCCGCAGCGGCGCCCAAGGCGCCGGTGCCCGCCGAGGTGAGCGTGCCCGACCTGGCCTTGAGCACGCTGCCGGCGGCCGCGCGCGCACTGGCCGAGGCCGGCCGCGTGCTCGAGCGCATCTACGAGGCCCGCTACAGCCAGGGCTACGCGCTGGGCCTCGTGGTGCAGCAGAAGCCGCGCCCGGGCCTGTCGGTGCCGCGCGGCACGGGCGTGCGCGTGATGGTGTCGGCGGCGCAGGCGGGCCTGCCCGAGGGGCGCGCGCCGCAGGCGGCCGACCTGGGCCTCGCCGCGCCGGATGCTCCGCCTGCCCCTGCGGGGCAGCCTGCTCCGGAGGCGCAGCCTGCGCCGGAGGTGCCCGTGCCGGCCGCGCCGCCCACGGTGCCGGC
>JBJTIJ010000022.1:0-3185 GCA_046094945.1 Planctomycetia bacterium
CAGCCCGCAGGCGTGCAGCCTGCCGCGCCCGCGAGCGAGCAGCCGCCGCAGGCCTAGGCCTGCCGCGCCTCGCTCCTCGCTCCTCGCTCCTCGCGGCCCGCGGCCCGTGGCCGCGGCCGGCGAACCGCTAGGCGGCGCCGGTCTTCGCCGCCGGCGCCGGCGCGGCCGCGCCCTTGATGATCTCGGCGCAGGCCGCGTCGATGGTCGGGTAGCGGAAGGCGTAGCCCGCCGCCAGCGCCTTGGCCGGCAGCACGCGCTGGCCCGTGGTGAGCATCGAGGCCACCTCGCCCAGGCCCAGCCGCAGGCCGAAGCCGGGCGTGGGCATGAAGGCCGGGCGGTGAAGCGCGCGGCCCAGCGCCTTGGCGAACTCCTTGTTGCTCACGGGGTTGGGCGCCGTCGCGTTGACGGGCCCGCTGAGGCTGGGCGTCTCCAGCGCGAAGATGGCCAGCCCGCAGACGTCGTCGAGGTGCACCCACGACATGTCCTGGCGGCCGTTGCCGATGGGGCCGCCGGCGCCCAGCTTGAAGGGCAGCAGCAGCTTGGCGATGGCGCCGCCGCCACGGCCCAGCACCACGCCGATGCGCAGGAAGGCGGTGCGGATGCCCAGCAGCGTGGCCTTCTGGGCCGCGCGCTCCCACTCGCGGCACACGTTGGCCAGGAAGTCGCCCGGCGCGTGCTCGGTGCTGCGGAAGGCCGACTCGTCGATGGCCTCGCCGGGCGTGCGCGGGCCGTAGTGGCCCACCGCGCTGCCCGAGACCAGCACCGCGGGCCGCTGCTTGAGCGTGCCCATGGCCTCCACGAGGCAGCGCGTGGTCAGCACGCGGCTGGCCAGGATCTGCTGCTTGTAGGCCTTGCTCCAGCGCTTGTCGAACACGCCGGCGCCAGCCAGGTTCACCACGCCCTCGCAGCCCTCGAGGGCCTTGGCCACCGAGGCCACGTCGTCGTAGTCCACCACCGCCACGCTGGCCCCGGCAGCCACGCGCCCGGCGGCCGGCTTCTCGCGCGTGAGCACCACGGGCTGGTGGCCGCGCTCGAGCAGCAGGGTCACGAGCCGGGTGCCGACGAAGCCGGTGGCGCCGGTGATGGCTACGCGCATGGGAGCTCTCCAGGCAGGAAGCCCCCACCCTACCCGTCGACCCCGGCCGTCAAGCAGCCCGGCGGCGCAGCAGGGCGGCCTAGGCCCCCTCCTCGCCGTACTGGTCGCGCAGCGCGTGCACCACGGCCGGGTCGGCCAGCGTGGTGGTGTCGCCCAGCGCCCGGCCCTCGGCCACGTCGCGCAGCAGGCGGCGCATGATCTTGCCCGAGCGCGTCTTGGGCAGCTCGGCGGCGAACAGCACCTCCTCGGGCCGCGCCAGCGCGCCCAGCCGCTGGGCCACGTGCGCGCGCAGCGCCTCGGCCAGCGCCGGCGAGCGCTCCTGGCCCAGCCGCAGCGTGACGAAGCAGGCGATGGCCTGCCCCTTCACCTCGTGCGTGCGCCCCACCACCGCCGCCTCGGCCACGGCGGGGTGCGCCACCAGCGCGCTCTCCACCTCCATGGTCGAGATGTTGTGCCCGGCCACCAGCATGATGTCGTCCACGCGGCCCAGCAGCCACAGGTTGCCCGCCAGGTCGCGCTTGCAGCCATCGCCCGTGAAGTAGCGCCCGGGGAAGCGGCCCCAGTAGGTGTCGCGGTAGCGCTGCGGGTCGCCGTGGATGCCGCGCAGCATGCTCGGCCAGGGCTGCGTGAGCACGAGGTAGCCGCCACCGCCGGGCGGCACGCTCTGGCCCTCGGCGTCCACCACGTCCACGCCCACGCCGGGCAGCGGGTGCGTGGCACTGCCCGGCACGGTGGTGGTGAGCCCCGGCAGCGGCGCCACCATGATGGCGCCCGTCTCGGTCTGCCACCACGTGTCCACGACCGGGCAGCGGCCGCCGCCGATCACGTCGCGGTACCACATCCAGGCCTCGGGGTTGATGGGCTCGCCCACGCTGCCCAGCAGCCGCAGCGACGAGAGGTCGTGGCGGCGCGGCAGGTCGTCGCCCCAGCGCATGAAGGTGCGGATGGCGGTGGGCGCCGTGTAGAGGATGCTCACGCGGTGGCGCGCGACCAGCGCCCAGAAGCGGTCGCGCCCGGGGAAGTCGGGCGCGCCCTCGTACATCACCACCGTGGCCGCGTTGGCCAGCGGCCCGTAGACCACGTAGGAGTGGCCGGTGATCCAGCCGATGTCGGCCGTGCACCAGTAGACGTCGTCGGGCTGCAGGTCGAAGACCCAGCGCGTGGTGGCGCTGGTGCCGGTGAGGTAGCCGCCCGTGGTGTGCACGATGCCCTTGGGCTTGCCGGTGGTGCCCGAGGTGTAGAGCAGGAACAGCAGGTCCTCGCTGCCCATGGCCTCGGGCGCACAGGCGGCCGGCTGCTGCGGCACCAGCTCGTGCCACCACGTGTCACGGCCCGGCACCATCTTCACGGGCAGGCGCTCGCCCAGCCGGCGCAGCACCAGCACGCGCTCCACGCTGGGCGCGCCCTCCAGCGCGGCGTCCACCTGCGCCTTGAGCGCCAGCGGCGTGCCACGGCGCCAGCCGCCGTCGGCCGTCACCACCACGCGCGAGCCCGAGTCGCGGATGCGCTCGCGCAGGGCCTCGGGAGCGAAGCCGCCGAAGACCACGCTGTGGGCCGCGCCGATGCGCGCGCAGGCCAGCAGCACGATGGCCAGCTCGGGCACCAGCGGCATGTAGGCCGTGACGCGGTCGCCGCGCCGCACGCCCAGCGCCTTGAGCGCGTTGGCGCAGCGGCCCACCTCCTCCAGCAGCTGGGCATAGGTGAGCGTGCGCGTGTCGCCGGGCTCGCCCTCCCACACCAGCGCGCGCTTGCCGCCCAGCCCGGCGGCCACGTGGCGGTCCAGGCAGTTGACGCTGGCGTTGAGCGTGCCGTCGGCGAACCAGCGCGCGTCGGGCAGCTGCCAGTCCAGCACCTGCGTGAAGGGCGTGATCCACGCCAGGCGCCGCGCCTCGGCGGCCCAGAAGGCCTCCACGTCCTGCTGCGCGGCCGCGTGCAGGCTGCGGTCGCGCACCTGCGCCCGCGCGGCGAAGGCCGGCGGCGGCGGGAAGGCGCGCGTCTCGGTGAGCAGGGACTCGAGGGCACGCGGGCCGCGACCGGGCGCAGGCGGCACAGGCGGCGTCGGGCTCATGGCACCTCCGTGAGCGAGGCT
>JBJTIJ010000023.1:0-2850 GCA_046094945.1 Planctomycetia bacterium
GGGTCGGGCCCGGGCCCGCGCCCGACCCTGGCCCCGCGCCGCAGCCCGCGCCGCAGCCGGTGCCGGCGCCGGCCCCGTCGCCGGCCGCGCTGCCCCCCACGGCACCGACCCCGCCCGCCACGCCCGCGCCGCTGCCGGCCCCGGTGGTGCGCCGGCGCCCGGCCGCCTAGGCATGCGCGCGCTGCGCCTCCCCGCAGGCCCGCGGCTGGCCCTGGCGCTCGCGCTGCTCTGCGTGCTGGCGGCCTGCGGCTACTCGACGCGCCGGCTGGCCGACCTCGACGGCGCGCGCAGCGTGGCGGTGAGCACCTTCAGCAACCTCGGCTTCCGGCGCGACCTCGAGCTGCGCCTGACGCAGGCCGTGATCGCCGAGGTGCGCGCGCGCACCACGCTGGCCATCGACAGCCCGGGCCGCGCCGACCTCGTGCTCAGCGGCCGCATGCAGGCCGACGAGGACGTGGTCACGCTCGACGCCGACAACAACCCGGTGCAGAAGCGGCTCTACGGCAGCCTGCTGGTGACCGTCACCGACCGGCGCAGCGGGCGCGTCGTGCGCACCTTCACGGCCACCGGGCAGGCCGAGTTCGCCCCCGGCCGCGACGGCGAGAGCCTGGAGGGCTCGGCCAGCGACGAGTGGGTGCGGCGCGTGGCCATCGCCGTGGTGCAGGGCCTCGAGGGCGGCTTCTAGCCGCGCCCGGCGGGCCCGCGAGCCGGCTGGACGCCGGGCCGGGCGCCGCCGGTGCCACGCGCCCTCCTCGGCCGCGGGTCGTTGCGTGTCAGCGCCTGCCGCGGCCGGACCCTGCGTGCCCCGGCAGGACCCGCGTGCCCCGAGAGGCCCCGGCGGGCCCCCGCTGGCCCCGGCTGGCCCCGCGACGCTGCGGCACGGCTATCCTCCGCCCACCATGCCGCTCCCCTTCGACGACCAAGACGACGGCCCCGGTCCGGCCGGCCGCCGCGCCCGCCCGCGCCGCAACGCCCCCCTGCTGCTGCTGGCACTGGGGCTGGTCACCATCACGGTGCTGCTCTTCACCCACCGCGGGCCGCAGCCCTTCAAGACCACCCTCGAGCAGCTGGAGAAGGACATCGAGCTGGGCTTCGTCGAGGAGGTGGTCATCGTCGGCACCAGCCGTGTCGAGGGCAGCTACCGCGGCGAGTCCCACGGCCACCCCAGCCAGGCCTTCGAGATCCCCTACACGGGCGAGGGCGAGAGCAACAGCCTCGACAGCGAGCGCGCCCAGCGCATCGAGCGCGCCGTGCTGGCCGCCAAGGGCCACTTCGACCGCCGCGACGCCGAGCCGGGCATCGGCACGCACCTGCTGAGCCTGGTGCCGTGGATCCTGCTGCTGGTGTTCATGTGGTTCCTCATCTCGCGCCAGATGCGCAGCATGGGCGGCGGCGGCGTGATGCAGTTCGGCCGCTCCAAGGCGCGCATGCACCACAAGGAGCGCAGCACGGTCACCTTCAGCGACGTGGCCGGCATCGAGGAGGCGCGCGACGAGGTGCAGGAGATCGTCGCCTTCCTGAAGAACCCGGGCCAGTTCCGCAAGATCGGCGCGCGCATCCCGCGCGGCGTGCTGCTCATGGGCCCGCCCGGCTGCGGCAAGACGCTGCTGGCCAAGGCCATCGCCGGCGAGGCCGAGGTGCCCTTCTTCTCGGTCTCGGGCTCCGACTTCGTGGAGATGTTCGTGGGCGTGGGCGCCAGCCGCGTGCGCGACCTCTTCCGCCAGGCGCGCGAGAGCGCGCCCTGCATCGTGTTCCTCGACGAGATCGACGCCGTGGGCCGCCGGCGCGGCACGGGCCTGGGCGGCGGCCACGACGAGCGCGAGCAGACGCTCAACCAGATCCTGGTCGAGATGGACGGCTTCGACACCGACCAGGGCATCATCCTGCTGGCCGCCACGAACCGGCCCGACGTGCTCGACCCGGCGCTGCTGCGCCCCGGCCGCTTCGACCGCCAGATCGTGCTCAACCTGCCCGACGTCAAGGGCCGCGAGCAGATCCTGGGCATCCACGCGCGCAAGGTGCGCATGCATCCCTCGGTGGACCTCGCCAAGGTGGCGCGCGCCACGCCCGGCTTCTCGGGCGCCGACCTCGAGGCCATCGTCAACGAGGCGGCGCTGATGGCCGTCACCAAGGGCCGCGACGCCGTCGAGACCCTCGACCTGGAGGAGGCGCGCGACAAGCTGCGCTTCGGCCGCTCGCGCAAGAGCATGGTCATGGGCGAGGCCGAGCGGCGCCTGACGGCCTACCACGAGGCCGGCCACGCGCTGATGACCGTGCTGACGCAGAAGGCCGACCCGCTGCACAAGGTCACGATCATCCCGCGCGGCATGGCGCTGGGCGTGACCATGTCGCTGCCCGAGAAGGACCGCTACGGCATGAGCCGCGGCGAGATCCTCGCGCGCCTGCGCGTGTGCTTCGGCGGCCGCGTGGCCGAGCAGCTGGTGTGCGGCGACATCACCAGCGGCGCACAGAACGACATCGAGCAGGCCACCGAGCTGGCGCGCATGATGGTCACCAAGTGGGGCATGAGCGACAAGGTGGGCCCGGTCTCGTACGCCGAGGGCGAGGAGCACCTGTTCCTGGGCCGCGAGGTGACGCGCACGGTGGACCACAGCGAGGCCGTCGCGGTGGTCATCGACGCCGAGATCAAGCGCTTCCTCGACGAGGCCTACGCCGACACGGTCAAGACGCTGCAGGAGAACATGGACGCCCTGCACCGCGTGGCCGAGGGCCTGCTCGAGCACGAGACGCTCGAGGGGGCCGAGGTGGAGACGCTGGTGAAGGGCGGCACGCTGCCGCCGCGCCTGCCTCACGGGCGCCGGCCGCGGGGGCGGTGCGGCGCGCCGGGGC
>JBJTIJ010000024.1:0-11034 GCA_046094945.1 Planctomycetia bacterium
TCGCCCTTGGGCTTGGTGCCCGAGGCGGCCTTGCGGCGCGCGTCGCGCGTGGCCTCGCGGTCGCCTGCCTTGGCCGCCTGCTCGGCGCGGTCGGCGGCCGCCTCCTCGGGGTCCCACGTGCGGCGGGCATCGTTCCACCAGCGCAGCCAGGCGTCGAGGTTGGCCAGCTTGAGGCCGGTGGCGTAGGTGAGTGCCTGGCGTGCCGCCCCCCGGTGCGTGTCGCCGCCGCGCCCGCGCGAGGCGTAGTTGATGAGCGCGTCGATGGCCTCGCGGGCGGGCACGTTGCCCACGGCCTTGAGGCGCGCGAGGGCCACGGGTGCCTCGGTGGTGGGCTCGATGCCCTCGAGCAGGGGCTCGATGCTGCTGCGCTGGGCGAGGTCGTGCAGGGCCTGCACCACGATCGACAGTTCCTCGGGCGAGTCCGGCTTGCGGTCCAGCTCCCGCAGGCGCGCCTCCAGGGCCCGCGCGGCCTTGGCTTTCTCGGGCGTGGCGGCGCGCGTGGCCAGCGCCTTCCACACGGGCTCGCGCACGCTGCGGTACTCGTCCTTGGCCGCCTTGAGCAGCGCCGGCAGCACGTCGGGGTGCGCCACCTCGCGCGCTGCCTCGGCGGCAGCCTGGCGTTGCTCGCGGTCGGGAGAGGCCAAGCCCGCCACGAGCGCCGGCACGTCGGGCGGCGCTGCAGCGTCCCGCGGCTCGTCGGCGCCCGCCGCAGGGCCCAGCAGCCCCGCCAGGGCAGCCAGGCTGGCGGCGAGCAGCAGGGCGCAGGGCGTGCGGTGCATGGAGCCTCCGGGGCCTCAACCCCCGCCGTGCCCGGGGGTAGCGCCGGGGACAGCCCACCCCACACTACTCGGCATGCTGCTGCTGGTCCCCACCGCGCGCGAGGCGCGCCTGCTGTTCGACCCCGGGCGCCTGCCCCGGGGCGAGGAACCCGAGACCGTCGAGGTGGGGGGGCGCGCCGTGCGCGCGGCCCTGGTGGGCGTCGGTCCCGCGGCCGCCGGCGCGCTCTCGGCGCTGGCGCTGGCCCGCGAGCAGCCCCGCCGCTGCCTGCTGCTGGGCACCTGCGGCACCTACGACGACCTTCTGCTGCCCGTGGGCGGCGTGCTGCTGGCCCGTCACGCCTGCCTCGCCGACCTGGGCGTCGAGCGCGAGGGCGCCTGGCAAGGACCCCGGGCGCTGGGGCTTGAGCAGGCGCCCCCAGTGCCGGGCCGCCCGGCGGTGCTGGACTGGCTCGACCTCGCTCCCTGGCCGGGGCAGCCGCCCGGCCCGGCGGGGGCCTGCCTGACGGTCTCGCATGCCTCGGGCAGCCTTGGCGAGGCAGCCGCACGCGTCGGGCTTGTCCGCGAGCGGCTCGACCTGCCCGCGGGCGCCGTGCCGCTGGCGGAGGACATGGAGACCTTCTCCGTGGCGTTGGCGGCCAGCCGGCTGGGCGTGGCCTGCCACGTGGCCCGGGCGGCCTCCAACGTGGCCGGCGAGCCGCGCCGGGCGGCATGGGACCTGCCCGGCGCGCTGGCCGCCCTGCGGGCGTGGTTGCTGCAGGCCGCCCTCGGCTAGGCCGTGGCAGGCCGCGCCGGGCCACCCCGCATGCCGCGGCCGCGGGCGCCTAGAATCGTGGCGTGACCCTCCGTGAGCGCTCCCAGCCCCCGCTGCCGGCTCGCGGCCTGCGGCGTGGCAGGCTGCTGCCGGGGAGCCTGGTGCTCGCGAGCCTGCTGCTGGCGCTGGCTGGATGTGGCGAGCGCACGCCCCCCCCTGCGCCGGTTGCGCCGCCGGCCCGGCTGGCCGCGGGCCAGGAGGTGTGGGTGCCCTACGACCCGCCGTCGGACACGCCCACGCTCAGCCCGCACCTGCGCCCGATGGACGCGGCGCGCACGCTGGCCGAGGGGCTGCGTGCGCAGGCGCTCGCAGGCGCTGACGTGGGCCCGCTGGCGCGCAGCCACAGCGGCGCTCCCAGCAGCGTGGGCGACGGGCTGGTGGCCCTGCCCGTCGATGCGACCCGCGTGGACGTGCGCGACCGGGCCTTGCTGGATGCGCCGGTGGGCGGCGTGACGCCGCTCGTGGACTGGCAGCACGGCTTCTGGTTCGCGCGGCGCATCGACATGGAGCGGGCCGCGCGGCTCAAGCCAGCCCTGGACACGGCGCTGCGCTCGGAGGTGCGCGGGCAGGCCATCGTCATCAGCCACAAGGAAGCCTGGCCGTGGCGTCACGACCAGCGCACGCCGCGCGAGCAGGCCCGCCAGCGCGCCGAGGCCCTGCTGGCGCAGGCGCGCGCCGGGGCCGATTTCGAGGTGCTGGCCCGCGAGGCCAGCGACGACCGCGACAGCGCCGCACGTGGCGGCTGGCTGTGGGCCTACGACCGCACGACGGGCCAGGCCAGCTCGCCGTGGGTGCGCTGGGGCTGCCCGGACTTTCCCGTGAGCGTGGTCAACCACCTGCTGCGCGGCGACCTGGGCCAGCCTGTGCCCGAGGTGCTCGACACGCGGGTGGGCTACGTGATCGTGCGCCCCGTGGAGCGGCGGGTGGCCGCAGCCCCGGCGGGGGCGGCGCGCTAGGCCACGGGGACGGCTGGCCGGAGGGCGCGTGGGGCCGGCGGCGGAGCCCGCCCGGGCGCACGCTCAGGGCGCCAGCGGCAGGTGCAGCACGAAGGTGGTGCCCGCGCCGGGCTGGCTGTGCACCTCGATGCGCCCGCCGTGGCTGGTCACCACGTGCTCGACGATGCTCAGGCCCAGCCCGGTGCCGCCGTGGCGGCCGCGCGTGAAGAAGGGCTCGAAGATGCGCGCGCGGGTGGCCGCGTCCATGCCCAGCCCCGAGTCGCGCACCACCAGGCGCACGGCCTCGCCCTCCAGCGTGGCGCCCAGCGCGAGCGTGCCGCCCTGCGGCATGGCCTGGGCGGCGTTGCGCGCGAGGTTCTCCAGCGCCCGTCGCAGTGCGCCCTCGTCGGCCAGCACGTGGCCGGCGCTGCCCGGCAGCCGCTCCACGCGCACGCCGCCGCCGGCGTAGGCCACGGCGAGGTCCTCGGCCAGCTCGTCCAGCAGCCGGTCCACGTCCACGCGCGCGCGCAGCAAGGGCTGGTCGCCGCGTGCGAATCCGAGGATGGCGCGCACCATGCCCGACAGGCGCGTGGCCTGCCGGCGGATGCCCGCCGCGCAGCGTGCGCGCACCTCGGCGGGCACGTCCTGCTCGAGCATGTCGGCGTAGCCGTGCACGGCCGTGAGCGGCGCGCCCAGGTCGTGGACCAGCGAGGCGGCCACCCGCCCGATGGTGGCCAGCCGCTCCTGCTCCAGGCGCAGGCGGTGCTCGAGGGCCACCGCGCTGAAGGAGGCCAGCGCCAGCAGGAAGGCCTCGTCGTCGGCGTCGAAGGCGCCGCTGCGATTGTTGAGCACCTGCACCACGCCCAGCGGCGGCGCCCCGCGCAGGGCCACGGGCACCGCCAGCATGCTGCGCGTGCGGAAGCCGGTGCGCTGGTCGGTGGTCCGGTCGAAGTCCGGGTCCGCGTAGGCATCCTCGAGGCGAGCGGCCTGACCGGTGGCCGCCACGCGGCCCGCGATGCCGCGCTCGGGCATCAGCACCAGCGGGGCCAGGCCCTCGCCGTCCTGCACCACGCTCGTGAGCGTGCCGTGGGCGGGGTCCACCAGCCACAGCGTGCCGCGCTCGGCGTCCACGTGTTGCGTGGCCAGGTCCAGCAGGCGGCGCTGCAGCGCCTCGAGGTCCTGCGCGCGGGCCAGCTCCACGCCCGCCTCCAGCAGCGCGGTGAGGCGGTCCTCGCTGCGGCTCATGCCAGCCAGGCCCGGGCCGCGAACAGCCCGGCCAGCAGCGCCAGCGCCGAGCCCAGCAGCGTCCATGCCAGGTAGAGGGCCAGCGTGGAGCGCTCGCCGTCCTGCCAGGCCAGCCAGGCGTCCATGCCGATGCCGGAGAGCGTGGTGAAGCCGCCCAGCACGCCCACGGCCAGGAAGGCCTTGGCGCGCGTGCCGAGGTCCAGTCCCAGCAGCAGGCCCATGGCCAGCGAGCCGCCCAGGTTGGCTGCCAGCGTGCCCCAGGGGCGCGAGAGCACGCCCTGCAGGGCGGCCCGCGCCAGCGAGCCCAGCGCGCCGCCGGCGGCAACGCCCAGCCATGCCACGAGGTCAGGACGGGCTGTCATGGCGCCGTTCTACCGCGCCGGCGGCCGCGCGCACGGTGAGGACAAGGCCTCCCGCCAGCGGTTTGGGTTGCGGCAGCCCCGGCAGCCGTCCACAATCTCGTGTGGAGGCCGTCGCGCAGTGCGCGGCCCCGGGCCGGGGGCCCTGCCCATGGAGTACACCGTCTACCTCGTGCTGGCGATCGCCGGCGGCGGGATCCTGCTGGTGCAGGTGGTGCTCCAGCTGCTGGGCCTGGCCGGCGCGGGCGACTTCGACGGCACGCACGGCCACGTGGGCGACGCGGGCTCGGGCGACCCGGGCGCCGACGCCTCGTGGTTCTTCGGCGTGCTCTCGTTCAAGGCGCTGGTGGCCTTCGCCGGCTTCTTCGGCCTCTCGGGACTGGCGCTCTACGAGCCCCTGACCGCGGCGGGCACCCGGCTGGCCATCGCGGGTGCGGCGGGCACGGGCGGCATGCTGCTGGTGGCCTTCCTGCTGCGCAGCCTGCGCCGGCTGGGCTCGAGCGGCACGCTCGACGTGCGCAACGCCGTGGGCAGCGTGGGCAGCGTCTACCTGCGCATCCCGGCCTACGGCCGCGGTGCCGGCAAGGTGACGCTGGAGGTGCAGGGCCGCAGCGTGGAGCTGCCGGCCATCACCGACGGCGACGAGATCGCCACCGGCCAGCGCGTGAAGGTCGTCGCCCTGTCGGGCGATGACACGCTCAAGGTGATGCCCGCCTAGGCCTGCCCGCCGCCTCCACCCACGTCATCACCGTTTCCCAAGGTTCCCCTTCCCGAGGATCCCATGTCCCCCGTGCTGACCCTTCCCGTGCTGGCGCTGAGCGAGACCTGGTTCATGGCCGCCGTGCTCTTCGGCGTGGTGCTGCTGTTCAGCCTCGTGCTGCTGCTCATCACGCGCTACAAGCGCTGCCCCTCCAACAAGATCCTCGTCGTGTACGGCAAGGTGGGCGGAGGCCAGGCCAGCAAGTGCCTGCACGGCGGCGGCGCCTTCGTGATCCCGCTGATCCAGGACTACGACTTCCTCGACCTCGAGCCCATCCAGATCGAGATCCCGCTGCGCGGCGCGCTCTCGGCCGAGAACATCCGCGTGAACGTGCCCTCGGTGTTCACGGTGGCCATCGGCACCGAGCCGGCGGTGATGCAGAACGCGGCCATCCGCCTGCTGGGCCTGAGCAAGGAGCAGTTCGAGAACCAGGCGCGCGACATCATCTTCGGCCAGCTGCGCCAGGTGATCGCCTCGATGCACATCGAGGAGATCAACCGCGACCGTGATTCCTTCCTGACGGCCATCCAGAAGCAGATGGAGCCCGAGCTGCGCAAGGTGGGCCTCGTGCTCATCAACGTCAACATCACGGACATCACCGACGAGTCGGGCTACATCGAGGCCATCGGCCGCAAGGCGGCGGCCACCGCCGTGCAGCAGGCCGAGATCGACGTGGCCGAGCAGGTGAAGAAGGGCCAGGTGGGCGTCGCCAACGCCAACCGCGAGCGCGACGTGAGCGTGGCCGATGCCGAGAAGGAGCGCGAGATCGGCAAGAAGACGGCCGAGCGCGAGCGCACGGTGCAGGTGGCCGCGCTGGACCGCGACGAGAAGGTGGGCGAGCAGAAGGCCGCCTTCGAGCGCGACGCGGCCATCGCCGACGCCGAGCGCGAGAAGCGCATCCGCGTGGCCGATGCCGACGCCCTGGCCGTCAAGGGCGAGAACACCGCCAAGGCCGTGGTGGCCCAGACCGAGGCCGACCTGCAGGTGCAGCGCGCCGAGGCCTACCAGCGCGGCGAGACGCGCCGGCGCCTGGCCGAGGCCGAGGTGCTGCGCGCCCAGTACGAGGCCCAGGCGGTGGCCGCCAAGGCCGAGGCGCTCAAGGTGGAGGCCGAGCAGCTGGCCGCCCTGCTGGCGCCCGCCCGGGCGCAGAAGGCGCGCGTAGATGGCCTTGGCCTCGCCCTCGGCCAGTTCGAGATCCTGGCCAAGAAGGGCGAGGGCCTGGGCCGCATCGTGCAGGCCTGCGGCAGCGCCGAGGCCGCCTTCCAGATGCTGATGCTCGAGCACATCGAGAAGCTCAGCGAGAACGCGGCGCAGGCCATCCAGAACATCAAGTTCGACAAGATCGTGGTCTGGGACGGCGGGGCCGCGGGCGGCCCTGGCGGCGCCCAGCCGGGCGCCACGGCCGGCTTCCTGCGCAACCTGGCGGGCTCGCTGCCCCCGATGCTGCACATGATGCGCGACATCGGCGGCGTGAAGATGCCCGACTACTTCGGCAAGCTGGTGCCGGGCGACGAGGCCTCAGCGGCGGCGGCAGCGGCCGCCGAGGGCGAGGCCAAGGACAAGGGCCCGGCCGCGCCGGGGGCCTAGGCCTCGCGCGGGCCCGGCGCCATGCCGACGCTGCCGCCGGCGCTGCGTGCCGGGCTGGCCCAGGTGTGCAGCGTGGCCGTGATCACCGGCGCCGGCGTGAGCCGGGCGGCCGGCCTGCCTACGTACCGCGGGCAGGGTGGCGTCTACGAGGACCCCGCCGAGGGCGACCGCACCATCGAGGACCTCACGGGCAGCACCTTCCGGCGCGAGCCCGGCCGCACCTGGGAGCGCATCCTGAGGCTCGCGCGGGGCTCGGCGGCCGCGCAGCCCGGCCCGGTGCATCGCCTGCTGGCCGAGGCCGCGCGGCGCCTGCCGCGCCTGTTCCTGCTGACGCAGAACGTGGATGGCCTGCATGGGCGCGCCGGCAGCCCCGACGTCGTGGAGATCCACGGCAACGTGCTGCGCATCCGCTGCCTTGCCTGCGGGGTGCGCGCCCCGCTGCCGCAGGAGGCACTCGTGCCCGGGGCGGCGCGTCCCGCGTGCCCGGCCTGCGGCGGCGAGGTGCGCCCCGACGTGGTGCTGTTCGAGGAAGCCCTCCCGCGCGAGCCGCTGCAGCGCCTGCAGGCCGAGCTGGTCGAGCGCTCGCCCGACCTGCTGCTGCTGCTGGGCACCTCGGCCCTGGGCCCCTCCATCGTCGCACCGGCACGCCACGCCACCGCGCGCGGCAAGCTGAGCGTGGAGGTGAACCCGCAGCCCACGCCTGCCACCGAGGCCGTGCGCTACGCCCTGCGGGGCCCGGCCGAGGCCTGGCTGCCTGCGCTGCTGGAGGCCCTGCCCGGGCGCGGGGCGACGTCGCCGGCCTAGGTCTTGAGCGCGGCGCTGCCCAGCAGGCCCAGCACGATGGCGGCGGCCAGCAGGATCAGGGCCACCTTGAGCACGCTGGTGGGCGCCTGGCCGATGGCCTTGGCCGTCTCGCCGTTGAGCACGAAGCGGAAGGAACGCTCGCGCCAGCGGTAGGCCGCGATCCACACCGGCAGCAGCACGGGCTCGCTGCCCATGTCGGTGACCAGCACGTTCACCTTCACGTTGCGCGAGCGGCCCGGCACCTCGGCGGCGCAGCGCGTGCGCTCGGCTTCCTCGATGGCGGCCATGGCGTGCGGGCGGGCCGCGCGACGGCTCAGGCCGATGTCCTCGACCACCGTGCCCTCCAGTTCCTCGCGTGCGTAGGGCACGGCGCCGGAGAGGCTCCAGGGCTCGAGGGCGTTGACTTCCTCCTGCCGCAGCGAGCCGCTGGCCACCACCAGCAGGCCGTCCACCATGCCGTCGCTGCTGCCGCCCACGGGGCACCAGTCGGCGCGCGCCCCGGGCGGGGTGGCCGAGCTGTCCGCGGCCCAGTGGGTGGACGTCTTGGCCTGGAAGGCCCAGCAGGGCACGTAGGCCGGCACCATGCTGGTGAGGCGTGCCTCCTGCTGCAGGCGCGTGGGGCGCAGCCAGCCCTTGCGAAGCCAGCCCCGGAAGGCCTCCTGCGCGCGGGCCTCCGTGATCGCGAAGGGCACGCGCCGCGAGGGGCGCTCGCGGCCCGTGGTGCCCGGCTGGCGCTCCAGGCTGCTGGAGCCGCAGAAGGCACAGCGCAGCGCCTGCGCGCCGGCGTCGTAGGTCATCGAGGCGCCGCAGCCGCGGCAGTCGAAGCCCAGCAGGCCCTGCTCGAGGGCCCGCTGGGCCGGGGCGGGCGCGCCGGCGGCGGGCTCGACCTCGCGCCCGCAGGTGGCGCAGAACAGGTCCTCGGCGTCGACCATGTTGCGGCACAGGCTGCAGCGGTTCTCGAGGGGCACGGGCAGCTCCTAGCGCGAGGCCAGCCAGGCCACCAGCACGATGAGCAGCAGCACGCCCGCGGCGGCGGCCAGCATGCGCGGCACGCTGCGCGGGCGCGTGCCGTGCGCCCGGCCCGTGGCCCCGTTGATCACGTAGCGATACGTGCGGCCGCCGTAGGTGTAGGCCAGCAGCCACACCGGCAGGTAGAGCAGGTCGTCGGTGACCTCCGAGAAGGAGGTCTCCAGCGCCGTCACCTCGCCCGTGTCGCCGGGCAGGTGCGCGGCCACGGCCTCGCGCTCGCGCTGCTTGAAGGCCTGCATGCTGGTGGCCTGCGCCTCGTCGCGGCCGATGGTGTACTCCTCGGCCATCCAGCCACTGAGGTACTGCGGCTGGTAGCGCAGCACGTCGCTCACCGGCCACGGCTTGATGGCATCGGCCTCGCCCTGCGGCAGGCCGCGCGAGCCCGAGACGAGGTAGTGGGCGTGGAACTGGTGGAAGCGACCCCCGAAGGGATACCACTCGGTGCGCCGCACGCGCTGCGTGCGGGTGACGGTGCGGCCGTTGACCACGCTGGTGGTCACCACCGTCTCCCACCAATGCTCGCCCACGCGCGCGGTGTAGCTGCTGTCGCTGCGCGCGCTGAACGACCAGAAGGGCAGGTAGACGCCGCGCGGGGCATCCAGCCGCGCCTTCTGCCGCAGGTCGCCCGGCACGAAGGGCCCCCCGGCGCCGATCCACGCCTGGAAGGCCGCGCGAGCCGCCGCCTCCGCCACGCTGAAGGGCAGCACGAACTCGGGCTCGAGCCGCTGCGCGCTGACCTCGCCCGTGCCCACGTAGGGCGTGTCGCAGAAGGGGCAGGTGGCGGTGCGCTGGCCGGCCGGGAAGGCCACCGTGGCGCCGCACTGGGTGCAGGGCACGCGCTGGCGCGCCTCGGGCGCCGCCTCCTCCACGTAGAGGCGCTGGCCGCAGTGCTCGCAGAAGGGCTGGCCCTTGCGGCCGCGCCGGCTGCAGCGCGGGCACGACACCCAGCCGGCCAGCGGCGCTGCGGGAGCCTGCTCGGTGCCGGCGGGCGCGGGCGGTTCCGGGTCCATGCGCCAGAGCAAACCACGGGCAGGCGGCGCGCGCCACCTCCCGCTCGCGCCACCCGGCGGCGCGCGTGCAGGACGGGGCCTTGCGCGGGAGCCTGCGCAGGACCCCTTGCGGGACCCTGCGCGAGGCCCTGCGCCTAGCGCGGCGTGGCGCTGCCGGGCGGCGGCCCGTCGCGCTCGCTGGCGTAGCGCGGGGCAGGCTGCGGGCGTGCGCGCCAGGCGCGCACGTCCTCGTCGAGCAGCTCGACGGCCTTGTCGAGCTGGCGGTCGATGCCGCGCGGCAGCTCGGTGGGCAGCGGCCACACCTCCACGTCCGGGCGGCACCCGTTGCGCTCGAGGTCCTCGCCGTCGGGCCGGAACCAGCCGCGGAAGGGCAGCCGCAGCGTGGCCGCTCCCATCAGCGAGGTGGCGCCCGTGCTGATCACGCCGCCGGCCGTGGGCACGCCCACCAGCCGTGCGCGGCCCAGCGTGCGCATGGCGTGCGCGAAGATCTCCGCGTTGCTGAACGAGTCCTGGTCGATGAGCACCACCACCGGCTTGCCCCACGCCGCGAAGATCATGCGGTCCTGCGGGTAGCCGGGCCCGCCGCCCCGCGGGATGGTGAAGGCGTGGTGCGGCTGCGTGAGGCAGGTGAGCAGGTAGTCGGCGGTGAAGCCGCCGCCGTTGCCGCGCACGTCGATCACGAGGCCGTCCTTGCCGTGGCCCACCTTGTAGAGCTCCTCCTCGAAGCGCTCGAAGGAGGACTGGTTCATCGCGCGCACGTGCAGGTAGCCCAGCCGGCCCTGGCCCAGCCGCTCGACGCGCGCACGGGCCGCCTCCAGCGCCTCCTCGTAGAGCCCCGCCCGCACCACGCCCAGCGGCACGGGCCGCAGGCGCACGCTGCGCTCCTTGCCGTCCTTGCCCTGCACCCGCACCTCCACCTCGCGCTCGGGCTCGCCCGTGAGCAGGGCGTCCACGTCCGTGCCGGGCTCCAGCACGCGGCCGTCCAGCGCGAGGATGCGCTCGCCGGCCTCCAGCCGCGTGGCCTGCTCGGAGGCCGGCGTGCCCCGCACCACGTCGCGCACCACGCGCCCGGGCTGGCCGTCGGGGGGCAGCAACCGCGCGCCCAGGTGGCCCGTGATGTCGCGCCAGCCGGGTGCGCTCCAGGACGGCGCGTTGAGCGTGAAGCCCAGGTGGCTGCCGTTGAGCTCGCCCAGGAACAGGTCCACCAGCGCATCCAGCTCGCCGGGCGTGCGCGTCTGCGCGGCTGCGGGCGCGTACTTGGCGCGCAGCGCCTGCATGTCGCGATGGTTCAGGCGCGGGTCGTACCACGTGTCGCGCAGCACCAGCCAGGCGCGCTCGAACAGGGCCTGCTGGAAACGCCCCACGTCCAGCACGCGCCGCGCGCGGAAGCCCAGCGCCGTCACCTTGCCGCCGCTGGCCGCCACCGTCGTGGGCACGCTGTCCACGAGGCCCACCAGCTGGTCGCCGTCCTTGAGCCAGTGCGGCTCGTCGAGCAGGGCCGTCGTGAGCACCTTGGGCGCGAGCTCGTCGGGGATCTCCACCGTGTGGATGGCCGACTGGCCCTTGAGCGTGGCACGGAAGGCCAAGCGCTTGCTGTCGGGCGACCACAGCAGCAGGCTCTCCTCGGTGTCGGGCACCGGGATGCGCCGGATGCGGTCCGGGAGGCCCTCGAAGTCGATGGCCACGGCCGGCAGTGCCTTCTTCTTGCCCTCGGC
>JBJTIJ010000025.1:0-4791 GCA_046094945.1 Planctomycetia bacterium
GGTGGGGGCCGCGGCCGCAGGCACGGACTCGAGCACCTCGGGCAGCGCCTCCAGCAGGCGCTCGCGCTCGGGTGCGGGCAGCGGCGCGAGTGCCTCGCGGCCCACGTCGCGGGCCTCGCGCGCGTTGCGCGCCGCGCGCAGGCGCGGGCCCACGCGCGTGATGGTGCTGCGCAGCCAGTCGGTGGCGTCGTTGCTCACCGCGAGGTCGGCCAGCGCCTGCGGGTGGCGGGCGAGGTGGAACAGCGTGGTGCTCAGCACGCGGTCGCGCGCCTGCCCCAGCCGGTCGCGCTCGCGGTCCAGGCCCTGCAGGCGGCGGCGGATGGGGTCGGGGGTGCGCTCGAGTGCGGCCAGCTCCAGCAGGGGCCCCGGGGCGTTGCCCAGCGCGCGCGCCAGCCGTTCCACCACGGGCGGCCGCGGTGGCCGGCGGCGGCCCGACTCGAGCAGCGAGACATAGGCCGGGGTGAGGCCGGCGCGGCGCGCGAGGTCGGCCTGGCTCAGGCCGGCCGCCGCACGGGCGGCGCACAGGGCCTCGGCAAAGGGGGCAGCGGCCATGGCGGCCACCCTAGGGTCACCCCGTTGGATAACAAGCCTGTTCTGGATGCGGGAAGGCCGTTGACAAGACTGTCAACAAGGGTAGGCTCCTCCTTGCCGGCGGGTCCGGCCTGGGTGGTCCAGGCTGCGCCGGTCGCGCCAGGCGCGCTGGGTCGCCCGCCCTCCCGGGTGGGCGTCCCGGCGCAGGGCCGTGACGCCCGGCTCCATGATTACGGGTCGGACGGGCCGGGCGCCACGCCCTGCAGCGCGCGCTGACGAGTGCCGGGCCGGGTGCGCAAGCGCCCGGCCCGGTTCCTTTGGGGGGGCGGGTGTCGCGGGTCGGGCCTGCGTGGCCCCGATGGGCCAGGCGCGGCGCGCAGGGCTTCGCCGGCTGGGCCGTGCAGCGCCAGCCCACCCCAGGTGCAGGGTGCGCCTGACCGCTGCTGGGGGCACCGGCAGGCGGCACGGCCGCGGCACACCGCCTTGGCGCGCGCGGTCGCGGCCGAATGTGGCGCATTGAGCGCCTGTCGCGCGCGTGCGCGCCCGGCCAAGGAGCGGCCAAGGAGCGGCCAAGGAGCGGCCGGGGACGGCCGGGGACGGCCGGCAGCGCCTGCCGGGCCCTGCGCCCGAACGCGGCGTCAACGGCGTGCGGAGGCCATTTGGCGCGGGGCGGGTGCTGCCCAGCGGCTGCCCAGCGGCTGCCCGGGGGCTGCCGAGGGACGGCCAAGGGGGCTCGAGCGGCCCACGGGGCAGGTGCCGGCGCGTGCGCGCGTCACGCCCGCGGGACGCGAGCTGCGCGTGGAACGCCGTTTGGGATGCATGGGGCAGGCGCGAGGCGTGTCCTCGCGCGGGGCCCGCGCCCCAGCCGGAGGAACCATGCGCCACGCCGCACGCCAGGCCGCCTGCCTCACCGCTCCGCGAGGCTGCCTCGCCCTGCTGCTGGCCCTGCTGTCGCTGGTGGCCCGTCCCGCGCACGCCGCGTGGGCCGACCCGGGCGACTACCGCGTGACGGACAGCGCGGCTGTGTACCTGGGCAACGCGCGCCTCTTCGCCCGGCCCTGCGTGGTGCGCGCCGACCGCGTCTACCGCGAGATCCCCGAGTACCGCGAGATCCTCGAGCACGGCCTCACCGACAAGGACCCGCGCTACCACTTCCTGATGAAGAAGGCCTCCGAGAAGTTCCTCGACGCGGTGCGCCAGATGGCCCGCGACCTCGACCACGACCTCGTGGCCGAGGTGGGGGCCGTCAAGGCCACCAAGGACGGCGTGGCCGAGGCGCCCGAGCGCACCTCGGACGTGGTCTCGCGCCTGCGCTAGGCCGAGCCCGGCTCGCCCGCCGGCCGCCCGTCGTGCCGACCTGCCTAGCGACCTGCCCGCCGAAGCGGGCCCGCGTGCCCGCCGGCCCTCGACGAGGCGCGCCGGGGTGGGTGCGTCCTGCCCTGCTGGCAGCAGTCGCCGGGCTGGCCGTGCTGGCCGTGCCCGGCGGGCGGCTGGAGGCGGGCGAGGCGGGCCCCGGCGCACTGCAGGCGGCGGGCCCGCGGGTGGGCCCGGCTGCCAGCGAGCCCTCCGGGCGGCCGGTGCAGGCGCTCTACGCGCCCGAGTTCCGGCCCGTGCCGGTGCTGCTGGAGGCCCTGCAGGCCCGCGGCTGGCCGGGCGTGACGGCCCGGGCCATGGGCCCGTGGGCCGAGGAGGAGCAGCCCGACGGCAGCCGCGTGCGCGTGCCGCTGCGCGTGCTGCTGGAGGGGGAGCGTGCGCAGGTGGAGCAGGCCGGCGCCTGGCTCGCGGCGCTGGACCGGCCCGAGCCGGCCGTGGCGGTGCGCGTGCTGGTGGCCGAGGTGCGGCGCCACGCCGCCCGCGAGCGCGGCGGGCGCATCGTGCTCGACCGCCGGGCCACGGCCGGGCAGGACGACACGCTGCTGCGCGCGGCCGGCGCCAGCTTCGAGCCGGCCTCGTGGCTGCGCTCGGCGCTGGCAGGCGCGCAGCCCTTCCAGGGCACCTCGGTGACGCTGGGCGCCTTCGAGCACGGCGAGCAGGTCTTCGCGCACACGCTGCGCGCGCTGGCCCAGCGCCACGAGGCCGACATCCTCGCGCAGAGCACGCTGGTGGCCACGCAGGGGCGCCCGGCCGAGCTGGCCTCGCAGCTGCGCATGCCCTCGATGCTGCTGGTGGCCTCGCAGGGCCCGCGCGGCGGCACGCCGCAGTCGGTGTGGGAGAACCGCCCGCTGGACGCGGGGCTGGTGCTGCGCGTGGGCTGCCGCAAGGCCGGCGACGGGCAGGTGCTGCTGGACCTCACGGTGAC
This sequence comes from Planctomycetia bacterium, assembly GCA_046094945.1. GTDB lineage: Bacteria > Planctomycetota > PLA2 > PLA2 > JAEUHO01 > CAXQZU01. The sequence goes on from JBJTIJ010000025.1 coordinate 2,831, forward strand.
CTTCACCACCGCCGAGCCGGACCCTGAGCCCTCGGCGCCCGTGAGCTCGCTGGTGCTGCGCGCGCGCAAGCTCGAGACGCTGGTGAGCGTGCCCCACGGGCACACGGCCGTGCTGGGGGGGCTGAGCCTGGTGCGCAACCTCGGCGACCGGCGCGGCATGCCGCTGCTGGACCAGCTGCCGGCCCTCGACGGCCTGGTGACGGCGCGCGGGGGACGCAACGAGCAGACCGACCTCGTCTTCGTGCTCACGCCCTACGTGCTGGGCGGTGGGGCGCTGGAGGGCGTGACGCTGGCGCCGGCCACGGCGGCTGCGGGGGCTGCGGCAGTCGCGGGCCCGGCTGGGGCCGCGGGTGCGGCGCCGCGCGCACCTGCCCGGTCCTTGGAACTGGCCGCGCCTGCACCTGCCTCCAGCACGGAGCGGGCGGCGGCCCCCGGCGCGCGCCGCCGGCTGGCGGGGCTGCGCTAGGCCGGCCGGGGACGCGAGCGTCCGGCGGGCGCAGCGTGGCTCCAGCGCAGCGTGGCTCCAGCGCAGCGTGGCTCCGGCACAGTGCGGCCCACGGGCAGTGCAGCCCGCACTCAGCGCAAGCCTGCGAGCCGCGCCGTGCGCATGCCCCGCGGTCTCACGGCGGCCCCCCGTGTGCGGCCCACCTGCGTGCGGCCCACCTGCGTGCGGCCCACATGCGCGCGCACGGCCCGCGTGCGACGGCCCGGCGCCCGGCCCTCAAAGGGAGCGGCCCGCGCGTGCGCCGGGGCGCTCGCGCGGGCCGCAGGAGAGGTGCTGCGCGGGGCCGCCCGGCCGGGGCCGGGCGCCGGCTCAGCGGCGGGAGCGTCCGCCGCCACCACCGCGGCGACGGCGGGCGCGGCCACGACGGCCGCCGCCGCGACCGCCACGGTCGCTCCAGCCGCAGCCACCGCCGCCGCCGTAGCCGCCGCCCTCGGGGGGCGGGCCGTCCACGTCGCCGTCGGGGTCCGGGGCGCCCTCGGGGCGCGCCGGGGCGCTGGCGTCCTGGCCCAGCTCGATGAGCGCCGCCTTGCGGCTGAGCTTCACGCGGCCGGAGTCGTCGATGAGCACGACCTTCACGGGGCAGATGTCGCCCATCTTGAGCACGTCGCCGACGCGGCCGACGTAGCCCTCGGCCAGCTCGCTGATGTGGCACAGGCCCTCGATGCCCGGGATGATCTCCAGGAAGGCGCCGAAGTCCTTGATGCTCGTCACCTTGCCGTCGTAGATCTTGCCCAGCGTCGCCTCCTCGGCGATGGCCTCGACCTGGCGCTTGGCCGCCTCGGCCGCCGAGCCCTCGGTGGCGAAGATCTTCACCATGCCCGTGTCGTCCACCTGGATGGTGGCGCCGGTCTCTTCCTGGATGCGGCGGATGTTCTTGCCGCCGGGGCCGATCAGCGCGCCGATCTTCTCGGGGTTGATCTGCACCATCTCCACGCGCGGGGCGTACTGGTTGTACTTCTCGCGCGGCTTGGGCAGCGCCGCCAGCATGCACTTGAGGATGTGGATGCGGCCCTCGCGCGCCTGCTCGAGCGCGCGCTTGAGCACGTCCTGGCTCACGCCCGTCATCTTGATGTCCATCTGCACGGCGGTGATGCCCCGCTGCGTGCCGGCCACCTTGAAGTCCATGTCGCCCGAGTGGTCCTCGTCGCCGAGGATGTCGGAGATGATGGCGACGCGGTCGCCCTCCTGCACCAGGCCCATGGCGATGCCGGCCACCGGGCGCTTGATCTGGATGCCGGCGTCCATCATCGACAGCGTGCTGCCGCACACCGAGGCCATCGACGACGAGCCGTTCGACATCAGGATGTCGCTCACGATGCGGATCGTGTAGGGGAAGGTGTCCATGTCGGGCAGCACGGGCAGCATCGAGCGCTCGGCCAGCGCACCGTGGCCGATCTCGCGCCGGCCCGGGCCGCGGATGGGGCGCGTCTCGCCCACCGACAGTGGGGGGACGTTG
>JBJTIJ010000026.1:0-10522 GCA_046094945.1 Planctomycetia bacterium
CACCTCTCCTCCTCCTGTCGCCGCCACTCGCCACCGCCGCGCCAGGGGGGGAGCGGAAGCCCGGTGACGACGACGCGTAGCCGAGCTACGCGAGGAGGAGGAAACGGGCTGACCGCCCCCCCATCGCGCGGCGCACCCAGCCCTTCGCCTTGCGCTTCGCCACTCGCGAGGAGGAGGAAACGGGCTGACCGCCCCCCATCGCGCGGCGCCCTCAGGCCTTCGCCTTGCGCCTCGCCAAAAACAAGTCCATGCGGGCGAACTTGTCGGCGTGCTCGAAGAGCTGCGCCTGCGTCTCGTTGTCCAGCCGCTGCAGCTCCGCCTCGCTGGCCCCATGGCTCCACGCCAGCAGCGCCGCCTTCGTGCGGCGCACGGCCTCGGCACCCTGCTTGACGATGGGCGCCAGCAGCGCAGCCACCGCCGCAGGCACCTCGGCGTCGGCGACCACGCGGTCCACGAGGCCGATGCGCAGCGCCTCGTCGGCCTCGATCACGGCGCCCGAGAACAGCAGCCGGCGCGCCGGCGCCAGCCCCACCAGCGCCGGCAGGCGCCGCGTGCCGCCGGCGGCGGCCATGATGCCCAGCCCCACCTCGGGCTGGCCGAACTTGCTGCTGGCGCCCGCCACGCGGAAGTCGCAGGCCAGCGCCAGCTCGCAGCCGCCACCGAGGCAGAAGCCCACCACCGCCGCCACCGTGGGCCGCGGGAAGCGCTCGATGCGCGCGAAGAGCGCCGAGTTGATGCCCTTGAGCGCGTCCTCGCGGCGGCGGTTGCGCAGCTCGGCGATGTCGGCGCCCGACATGAAGGCCTGCCCGCCCTCGCCGGTGAAGACCAGTGCCTTGAGGTCGTCGCGCGCCTCCAGCACGCCCAGCGCCGCGTGGATCTCCTCCACCATCTGCAGGCCCAGCGCGTTGCGCACCTCGGGGCGCGCGAAGGTGAGCGTGGCCACGCCCGCCTCCTCGTGCAGGCGGACCTGGGGGCGGCTGGGCTCGCTGGTGCTCATGGGGACCTTCCCTGCGCGCGCGGCGCAGGCTGCCCGGCGGGCAGCGGGTGGACGAGGGGACAGGGCAAGACGGGAGGCTGCGGGACGGGAGGACTCGGGACGGGAGGATGCGAGACGAGGCGGGACGGGCCGTGGAGGCGAGGCGCGGGCGCGGCTAGAGCGTGAGCAGCAGCTTGCCGAACACCTCGCGCTGCTCGATGCGGCGGTGGGCCTCGGCCACCTGCGCCAGCGGCAGCGTGCTGTCGACGATGGGCTTGAGGCGGCCGGCCACCACGAGGTCCAGCAGGCGGTGCAGGTCGCCCAGGCTGCCCATCGTGGAGCCCAGCAGCGCCAGCGACTTGAAGAACACGAGGTTGAGCGGCACCTCGGCCGTGGCGCCCGTGGTGGCGCCGCAGGTGACGTAGCGGCCGCCCTTCACCAGGCAGCGCAGCGAGCCCTCGAAGGTCTGCTTGCCCAGGTGGTCCACCACCACGTCCAGCCCGCGCCCGCCGGTGGCCTTCTTGGCGTCGCGCGACCAGTCGGGCTTGCTGTAGTCCAGCACGAGGTCGGCGCCCAGCAGGCGCGCCTTCTCGGCCTTGCCGGGCGAGGAGGTGGTGGCGATCACCATGCGCGCCCCGAACAGGCGCGCCAGCTGGATGCAGGCCACCGACACGCCGCTGCCGGCGGCGTGGATCAGCACGCTCTCGCCGGCCTCCAGCCGCGCGCGGCGCGCCAGCATGCCCCACGCCGTCAGGTAGGTGAGCGGGAAGGCCGCGGCGGTGGTGAGGTCCAGCGAGGCCGGCAGGGGCAGCGCGTTCTGCTGCGGCACCACCAGCGCCTCGGCACAGGTGCCATCGGTGGTCTCGCCGAAGATGCCGTAGCTGCCGGAGAGGTGGTCCTGCCCGCGCGCCACCTCGGCATCCACGCCCTTGGTGAAGCCGGGCGCGATGAGCACGCGCTCGCCGATGCGGCGCGCGGGCACGCCGGGGCCCACCGCGTCGATCACGCCGGCGCCGTCGCAGCCCGGCACCAGCGGCAGCGGGAAGGCGTGGCCGGGCACGCCGCGGCGCACCCACGTGTCGAGGTGGTTGAGGCCCGCCACACCGATGCGCACGCGCACCTCGCCCGGCGCCGGCTCGGGCTCGGGCAGGTCCTCGAAGAGCAGGCGCTCGTAGCCACCGTGCTCGCGGATGACGACAGCGCGCATCGCAAGGCCTCCAGCCGGGAGCCCGGAGCATACCCGCGCACGGCGATCCCCCGGGCAGGCCCGCCGCGTGCCCGGTATGCTCCCGCCCCATGACGCCCACGACCCGCCGCAGCCAGGCCACGCCCGTGCCCGAGCGCATGCAGGCGGCCGTCTACCACGGCAAGGACGACGTGCGCGTCGAGGCCGTGCCCGTGCCGCGGCTGGAGGCCGGCGAGGTGCTGGTGCGCGTGGCCGCCTGCGGCGTGTGCGGCACCGACCTCAAGAAGGTGCAGCAGGGCCTGCTGGCCCCGCCGCGCATCTTCGGCCACGAGACAGCCGGCACCATCGCCGCGGTGGCGCCCGGCGTGGAGGGCTGGCAGGCCGGGCAGCGCGTGGCCGTCTACCACCACATCCCCGACCGCACCTCGTGGTACTCGCAGCGCGGCCTCTACGCGCAGTGCCCGCGCTACAAGCAGGTCGGCGTCACGGCCGGCTTCACGCCCGCCGGCGGCGGCTTCAGCGAGTACGTGCGCGTGATGCCGTGGGTGGTGGAGGGCGGCGGGCTGGTGCCGGTGCCCGACGGCGTCACGTGGGACGAGGCCGTGTTCGTCGAGCCCGTCAACACCTGCCTCAAGGGCGTGCGCATGCTCGACATCGACGAGGACGACGTCGTGCTCGTGGCGGGCCTGGGCAGCGTGGGGCTGCTGCTGCAGCAGCTGGCGCAGCGCGAGGGCGCGCGCGTGGTGGCCGCCGACCCGCTGGCGGGCCGCCGCGCCATGGCGCAGCGGCTGGGCGCGCTGCGCACGGTGGACCCGCGCAGCGAGGACGTGCACGAGGCCTGCCTGGCGCTCACCGAGGGCCGCGGCGCCGACCGCGCCATCGTGGCCGCCGTGGGCGCCGGGCCCGTGCGCGACGCCATCCGCGCCACGCGCCCGGGCGCCACCATCCTGCTCTTCGCCCAGACGCACCGCGGCGACGAGGTGGCGGTGGACGTGGGCGACCTGTGCATCGACGAGAAGCGCGTGGTGGGCTCCTACAGCGCCTCGGTGGACCTGGCCGACGAGGCCGCGCAGATCGTGTTCCGGCGCGCCATCGACGTGGCCTCGCTGGTGACGCACCGCGTGCCGCTGGCCGAGGCCCCGCGCGCCTTCCGCCTGGCCTCCACGCCCGCCGACGAGGTGCTCAAGGTGGTCGTGCACGCGACGGGCGGCTAGCCGCGTGGCCCCGACCACGCTGCGCCGCGTGGTGCTGCACGGCGTGGAAGACGTGCGCCTCGAGCAGGCCCCGGCGCCCGTGCCCGGCCCCGGCGAGGTGCTGCTGGCCCCCGAGGTGGCGCTCACCGGCGGCACGGTGCTCAAGGCCGTGCGCCGCGGTGGCCACGTGCGGCTGGGCGCCCCGCCCATGGTGCTGGGCCACGAGGGCGTGGGCCGCATCGTGGCGCTGGGCCACGGCGTGGCGGGCTGGCGCGTGGGCGAGCGCGTGCTGCCGGGCCCCTCGGCGCCCTGCGGGGCCTGCAGCGCCTGCCGGCGCGGGCGCACCACGCTGTGCAGCGCCGCGTGCTGGTGGTCGGGCCTCTACGCCGGGCTGGCGCTGCTGCCGGCCGCGCTCGTGGCGCGCAACCTGCACCGCGTGCCCGAGGGCCTGGCCAGCGAGGTGGCGGCGCTGGCCGACAACGTGGCCTCGGTGCTGCACGGGCTGGAGCGCACGCCGCCGCGCGCCGGCGAGCGCGCGCTGGTGCTGGGCAGCGGCCCGCTGGGCCTGCTGTGGACCGCCTTCCTCGCCCGCGCCGGCTGCGAGGTGACGCTGTGCAGCCGGCGCGGCACCCAGGTGCCGCTGGGCGTGGGCATGGGCGCCACGCGCGTGCTGGCCCTGGCGCAGCTGGGCGCGCACGAGCGCTTCGAGCTCGTGGTGGAGGCGGCGGGCGCGCCCGAGGCCTGGCAGGAGGCGCTGGCCCGCACCGCGCCCGGCGCGCGCGTGAACCTCTTCGGCGGCGTGCCGGCCGGCAGCCAGCTGCACGTGGATGCCACGCGCCTGCACTACGAGGAGCTGCTCGTGACGGCCGCCTTCCACTACGCGCCCGCCCAGCTGGACGAGGCGCTGGCCTGGCTGGCACCGGGCGGGGCCGGCGCCTCGCTGGCGCCGCGCCTGCTGGGCGAGGAGGTGGCGCTGGAGGCCCTGCCGGGCTGGCTGCAGGCGGCCTGCCGCGCGCCGGCGCCGGCCAAGGCCATCGTGCGCCCGCAGCAGGCGTGAGCGCGCACCGGGCCCGGCGGGTCCGGCCCGCACCGGGCCTGCCTTGCGGCCCAAGCCTGCCTTGCGGCCCAGGCCTGCCTTGCGGCCCAGCCCGGCCTGGGGCCACATCGGCCCCATCTTGATTGACGCGCGCGGGCCGCGCGGGGTTGCACGCCGCCGGCCCATGACAGGCGGGCACCCGGCCGAAGGCTCAGCCTCCCCCAGCCGCCCGACTACAACAGCCCGGCCATGAGCCAGGAAGTCATCCTCTCCCTGCAGCGCGTCAGCAAGGCCTACGGCAAGAAGGTCGTGCTGGACAACATGAACCTCTCGTTCTTCCGGGGGGCGCGCATCGGCGTCATCGGGCCCAACGGCTCGGGCAAGTCGTCGCTGCTCAAGGTGCTGGCCGGCGTCGAGCCCGAGTTCGAGGGCACGCGCTGGGCGGCCGACAACCTGCGCATCGGCTACGTGCCGCAGGAGCCGCGCCTCAAGCCCGGCACCGTCAAGCAGAACCTCGAGGAGGCCGTGGGCGGCGTGCGCTCGGTGCTGCAGCGCTTCGAGCAGCTCAACGAGCGGCTGGCCGAGCCGCTGGAGCCCGACGAGATGCAGAAGGTGCTCGACGAGCTCGAGCGCGTGCAGGGCGAGATCGAGGCCAAGGACGCCTGGGAGCTCGACCGCCAGCTCGAGCAGGCCAGCCACGCGCTGGGCCTGCCCCCCATGGACGCCGACGTCACGCGCCTGTCGGGCGGCGAGCGCCGCCGCGTGGCGCTGTGCAAGATCCTGCTCGAGCACCCGGACGTGCTGCTGCTCGACGAGCCCACCAACCACCTCGACGCCGACGCGGTGGACTGGCTCGAGCGCCACCTCGCCGCCTACGAGGGCACGGTGATCGCGGTCACGCACGACCGCTACTTCCTCGACAACGTGGCGCAGTGGATGCTGGAGATGGACCGCGGCCGCGGCACCCCCTACCACGCCAACTACAGCGCCTACCTGCAGGAGAAGCAGGCGCGCAAGGAAGCCGACGAGAAGCTCTCCTACGCGCAGTCCAAGCTGCTGGAGCGCGAGCTGGCCTGGATCCGCCAGTCGCCCAAGGCGCGCACCGTCAAGAACAAGGCGCGCGTGCGCAACTTCGAGGCGCTCTACGAGGCGCACCTCAACCGCGAGAAGAAGGACGACGCCATCACGCTGGTCATCCCCCCCGGCGACAAGCTGGGCCAGAAGGTGATCCGCGTCACGAGCCTCACCAAGGCCTTCGGCGAGCGCACGGTGCTCAAGAACGTCACCTTCGAGCTGCCGCCGGGCGCGGTGCTGGGCGTGATCGGGCCCAACGGCGCCGGCAAGACCACGCTGCTGAAGATCATCGCGGGCACGGTGAAGGCCGACGAGGGCACGGTGGAGCTGGGCCCCACGGTGCGCACCTGCTTCGTCGACCAGGACCGCGCCGAGCTCGACCCCGAGAAGACCGTCTGGGAAGAGATCAGCGAGGGCCTCGACGAGCTGCAGGTGGGCTCGCAGAAGGTCAACAGCCGCTCCTACGTGGCCAAGTTCAACTTCAAGAGCACCGACCAGCAGCAGAAGGTGGGCACGCTCTCGGGCGGCCAGCGCAACCGCGTGCAGATGGCCAAGATGCTGCGCCGCGGCGGCAACCTGCTGCTGGTGGACGAGCCCACCAACGACCTCGACGTCACCACCATCCAGGTGCTCGAGGACGCCATCGAGAACTTCCCCGGCTGCGCCATCGTGGTCTCGCACGACCGCTTCTTCCTCGACAAGATCGCCACGCACCTGCTGGCGTTCCAGGAAGACGGCACCTTCCGCTTCTGGGAAGGCAACTACGAGACCTACAAGGAGAAGATCGCGCAGGAGCGAGAGGAAGCCGGCCTCGCGCCCGAGACCCGCGGCGCGCACCGGCGCCTCACGTAGGCGCGCCCCGCAGCGCCGGCGCGGCTCAGCGCGCCGCCAGGCACTCGTCGAAGAAGGCCCACACTTCCTTGCCCAGCGAGGAGTGGCCCACGCCGGGCAGCATGGTGCGCTTGACGCGCGAGAACTGCAGCTTGGCGAAGGCGGCCTCGGCCCAGTCGGCCTGGCCCTCGATGCCCGGCTTCTGGCCGAAGACGTGGTCGCGGTGCTCGTCGTTGGCGCCCGTCATGATGAACACGGGCGGCCCGCCGCCCTCCACGGCCTTGGCGTCGCCCGGCAGGCCGGGGTTGAAGTTGGCGCAGGCCGGCGCGCAGCACCACACGCGCACGGGCTTGCGCAGCGTGAAGCCGTAGCAGAGGTTGCCGCCGCCCGAGAAGCCCGTGATGGCGATGCGGTCCTCGGCGCCGAAGCGCTCCTGCAGCACCTCCAGCAGCGCCTCCAGCCCGGCGATGTCGAACTCCACGCGCCGGCCGTCGTTGCGCTTGAGCAGCGCCGGGTCGTAGAAGGGGTAGGTCTCGGGCTTGAGCTCGTTGGTGTTGCTCAGCGTGCAGGGCGCCAGCACGATGGCCTTGCGCGAGCCGCGCGCACCGCGGAAGCCGCGCGCCGCGCCCAGGAAGTTGCTGCCGGCGCCGTCCACCGCCACCAGCACGGGCCATGGGCCCTTCTTGGCCCAGCCCTGCGGCAGCGCCACCCAGCCCACCAGGGGGTGCTTGGGGCTCTTCACCATGGCCACGTCGCCCTGCGCCAGCTCCAGCTCCAGCGCGTCGTAGCGCCCGTCGGCGGCGCCCTCCGTGTCCAGGTCGCGCAGCCGCACCAGCTGGCGCCCGGCCACGTCGGCGGCGCCCTTGTTGCCTGCGGCCTGCTTGGCCGCCGCCAGCAGCTTGGCGAAGCGTGCCTTGCTGGGCTCGAGCTCGGCGGCCTTGAAGCGGTAGTCCTCGAAGCGGCGCGCGTCGGCGGGCTCGTGGGGCTGCCCGCCCAGCTTCTCGTAGGCCTTGGCCAGCTCGCCCGCGAGCTTCTTCCAGCGCACGTCGCCCTCGGGCTTGGCGGGCGCGTCCTTCTCCAGGCCCTCGCGCAGCGGCGCCACCTGCTCCTTGGTGGCCCCGGCCCCCTCGGCCTCGGCCAGCGCGCGCGCCGCCTCCTGGTGGGCGCCCAGCGCCAGCAGCTCCTTGGCCCCGGCCAGTGCCAGCTCGGCGATCTTCTCGCGCGCCTTGGACTCGCCCGAGGACTCGCCCTTGGGCGCGGCCGCCGCCGGGCGCAGGGCAAGCACGAGGACCGCCACCAGCAGCAGCGCACGCGTCATGGGGGGCTCCGGGAGCAGGACGCTGCCAGCATACGCACGCGCGGCGGGGCCCCGCGCGGCGCACGGCGAGGCCGCCCGCGGGCCCGGCAGGCCGACCCGGCGGCGTGGCCCGCGGCAGGGCCGTCGAGGGGTACGCCTAGAGGGCCGGCGGCCAGAAGGCCGCGGCCGTGAAGCCGCCGTCCAGCGGCAGGCAGGCCCCCGAGATCCAGCCCGCCTCGGGGCCGCACAGGAAGGCCACCGCCGCGGCCACCTCGGCCGGCGTGCCCAGCCGGCCCACCGGCGTGGCCGCCAGCACGGCCTCGCGGAAGGCAGGCTGCGCCAGCACGCCCTCGGTGAGCGGCGTGGGCACGTACCACGGCGCCACGGCGTTGACCGTGATGCCGTCGCGCCCCCACTCGCGCGCGAGGTTGCGCGTCAGCTGCACCAGCCCGGCCTTGGCCGCCGCGTAGGGCGCGCCCGTGGGCAGCGCCACCAGCCCGGCCACGCTGGCCACGTGCACGATGCGCCCGCGGCCGCGCGCGCGCATGCCGGGGTAGACGAGCCGTGCGAGCTGGAAGGGGGCCGTCAGGCCCAGCGCCAGCAGGGCGTCCCACTCCTCCAGCGTGAAGGCCTCGGCGCGCTTGCGCACGTTGCCGCCGGCGTTGGAGACGAGCAGGTCGATGGGCCCGCCCGCCAGCAGGCCCGTCACCGCGCGCTCGAGCGCCGCGCGGTCGGTGACGTCGGCGACGGCCACCTGCGCGCGCCCGCCGGCAGCGCGCACCTCGCCGGCCACGCGCTCGAGGCCCTCGCGCCCGCGCGCCAGCAGCAGCACCTCGGCGCCGTCGGCAGCCAGCCGGCGCGCGATGGCCTCGCCCAGCCCGCGCGAGGCGCCCGTCACCAGCGCGCGGTGGCCGGCCAGCGCGGTCACGCGCGCGGCTTGCTGGAGCCGACGCTGTAATTCACCTTCGTGCCGCCGCCGCCCTGGCTGGGCGTGGGCACCTTGCCCTCGAGCCGGCGCGTGGGATCGGGCGGGGCCACCTCGGGCTCCACCACCACGGCCACGTCGTTGCCGCCCGGCAGGCGGCCCATCATCTCCAGCAGCTGGCGCAGCGTGTCGCGCGTGAAGACGGTGCCCTCCAGGCGCACGACGCCGTGCACCACCTTCACCTGCAGCTTCTTCTCGTCGCGCAGCACCGGGTGGGCCTTGATGGCGGCCTTGAGGCGCGCGGCCAGCGGGTGCTCGGGCGAGGCGGGCGTGTCGGCCATGGCAGGGCTCCCGGGAAGGGCGTGCCGACGGTTCTACCGGAGGGGCGGCGCGGCGCGAGGGCCGGCCGCCGGGCCTACTCCACCCGGGCGTGGCCGCCCCCCTCCACCTCCAGCGCCGTGCCCGCGCGCGCCAGCGCATGGCGCACGAAGCCCAGCGCGCGGCCCTGCCCGCCGGCGGCCTCCACGGTGGTCAGGCGCCCGACCGTGCGGCCGCCCTGCAGCAGGCCACGGCCGGCGGCCGCGCCGGGGGCACCCTCGAGCGCCACGCGCACCAGCAGCGTGGCGGGATGGCCGCGGTCACGCGCCATCACCACCGGCTCCTGGCCGGGGTAGCAGCCCTTGGCGTGGCACAGGGCGTCGTCCAGCCGCGCCTCGTTGGGCAGGATGCGCTCGTCGAGCTCGGCCCCGGCCCACGGCACGCGTTCCTCGATGCGCGCGCGGTCCAGCCCGTGGGCGTCCCACGCGGGCAGCACCCCGGCCAGCGCCGCCTCCAGCCGCGCCGCGCCGGCGGCCTCGACCAGCACGTGCAGCGCCGTGCGCGCGCCGAAGGGCTGCGCCAGCAGCCACGCCCGCGCGCCGCCGGGCAGCACGCGCTCGAGCACCTCGCCGCAGGCCGGCGCGGAGCCCAGGCCCGCCTGCGCGCACGCCGCCGCCGGATCGCCCGTCACGAGCAGCAGGTGCGCGCAGGCCGCGCCCAGGTCGTGGAAGGTCACGTCGTCGGCGATCACGTAGCGCTCCAGCAGCGCCAGCGCCTCGGGCGCGGCGCCGGCGGCCACGTCCAGCCACAGGCGCGGCCCGGCACCTGCCTCGCCCGGCGGCAGGTGCCAGAGCAGCAGGTGCGCCAGGATGCGGCCCTGCGCCGTGAGGCTGCAGGCCGGCGCAGCGCGCCCGGGCGCCAGGCCCTTGACGTCCTGCGTGAGCATGCGGTGCAGGTAGCCCAGCCCGTCGGCGCCGCGCACCTCCACGAGGCGCCGGCCCGCCAGGCGCAGCCAGCCGCCGGCCTGCTGCAGGTCGCCCACGCGCGGCGCCCTAGGCCCGGCGCGGCTGCCAGGGCACGTCGTCGTGGCCCGCGGCGGCGTTGGCCGCGCGCGCCTGCACGAAGAGCAGGTCGCCCAGCCGGTTGAGCCAGCGCACGAAGGTGACCTCCAGCGCCTCGTGCTCGCCCAGCGCCACGACGGCGCGCTCGGCGCGCCGGCACACGGTGCGCGCCACGTGCAGGCGCGCGGCCTGCTCGCAGCCCCCGGGCAGCACGAACGAGGTGAGCGGCTTGAGGCCCTCCTCGAGCCGGTCGATGGCCTGCTCGAAGGCCTGCACGTCGGTGTCCGACAGGCGCTGGATGCCGGGGTCGCGGCCGGGCGTGGCGGCGAGGAAGGCGCCCAGCCGGAAGCAGCCCTCCTGCGCGCGCTCCAGCACGCGGTCGATCTCGTCGGCCTGGCGCGCGGCGCGCGCCCAGCCCAGCAGCGCGTTGAGCTCATCGACGCTGCCGTAGGCCTCCACGCGCGCGCAGGCCTTGCTCACGCGCGCACCTCCGAGGAGGCCGGTGCTGCCGTCGTCGCCCGTGCGGGTGTAGATGCGCATGCCCGGATGCTGCCAGACAGCGCCCCCGCGGCGGCACGCCGGCTGGGGCGGGCCACGGGGGGGTGGCGGCGGGCACGCGCGGGCC
>JBJTIJ010000027.1:0-1271 GCA_046094945.1 Planctomycetia bacterium
CCCTGCAGGTGCTGCGGCTGGGCGGTCGTGCGGGCGCGCCGTGCGTGCTGGTGCACGGCGGGCTGGGCGCCAACGACGCCGCCGGCACGGCCGCCGTGCTGGACCTGGCCGAGCGGCTGGCCTCGGCCGAGTCGGGCGCAGCGCGCGAGGCCGTGCGCTGGCTGCTGGTGCCCGCGCCCAACCCCGATGCCTTGGTGGCCTTCCTCGGCGGGCAGCCGCGCGCCGGCGGCGGCGCGCAGGACCGCGACCTCGACGGCCGCCGGGGCGAGGACGGGCCCGAGGATCTCGACGGCGACGGCGAGGTGCGCTGGATGCGTCGCCGGGATCCGCTGGGGCGCTGGGCGCCGGGCAGCCTCGTGGGCAAGGAGGGCACGCCCGAGCGCGACGAGCGGCTGCTGCTGGAACGCCCCAGCGACGCGGCGCGCGCCACCTCGTACGAGCTGCTGCGCGAGGGACGCGACAGCGATGGCGACGGGCAGGTGGACGAGGACCCGCCGGGCCTGGACCTCACGCGCGCCTGCGCCGGCGCATGGGATCACCAGGGCCCGTGGGGCGGCGAGGGAGCCTTCCCCGGCGCGGCGCCCGAGGCGCGCGCGCTGATGGACCTGGGCCTGGCCGAGCCGGGCCTGCTGGCGTGGTACGGCTTCAGCAGCGAGGGGCCCTTCCTGCTGCGGGCCAGCGAGAACGGGTCGGCCGCCGACGCCGACCAAGCGCTCTACGACCGGCTGGCCCCGGCGCTGGCCGAGCGCACCGGGGTGGCCCTGCGCAAGGCCTCGGAGCTCGTGCGCGGGCGCAACCCGGGCAGCGACCTCGACTGGGCCAGCGCGCACCTGGGCGTGGTGGCCTTGCGCATCCCGGTCTGGCGCATCCCCAAGCAGGCGGCGCACGCCGCCGAGCGCGCTGCGGCCGATGAGCTGGACTGGCTGCTGTGGGCCGACCAGAGCCTGCCGGCCGGCGCGTTCAAGCCCTGGACGCCCTTCACGCACCCGGACCTGGGCCCGCTGGAACTCGGCGGCTGGGCGCGCTTCACGCGCTACGAGCCGCCGCCCAGCCTGCTGGGCGCTGCCGTGCGCGCGGTGAGCGCCGCGCCGCTGGCGCAGGCCGGCAGGCTCTGGTCGGCCCACAGCAGCCAGTCCAGCTCATCGGCCGAGGCCAGCCGCTCGGCCAGGTCCAGCACGGCGGCCGTGCCGGCGGCGTCGTTGGCGCCCAGCCCGCCGTGCACCAGCACGCACGGCGCGCCCGCACGACCGCCCAGCCGCAGCACCTGCAGG
>JBJTIJ010000028.1:0-2434 GCA_046094945.1 Planctomycetia bacterium
GCCCGCCCCGTGCCGTGCGCGCGGCCGCTCCCCGCGCAAGCGCGGCAGGGCCGCCTTTCCGTGGTTCCATGCTGCGTTCCCCCGTTCCCGACGCACCCCCAGCAGGTCCCATGCCCCTCGCCCTCCGCAACGTCGCCGTCATCGCCCACGTGGACCACGGCAAGACCACGCTCGTGGACCGCCTGCTCGTCACGGCCGGCGCCGTCTCCTCGCTGCCCGAGGGCGAGGTGCTGATGATGGACAAGAACGAGCTCGAGCGCGAGCGCGGCATCACGATCTTCTCGAAGAACTGCGCCATCGAGTACCGTGGCACGCGCATCAACCTGATCGACACGCCCGGCCACGCCGACTTCTCGGGCCAGGTCGAGCGCGTGCTGCGCATGGCCGACGGCGTGCTGCTGCTGGTGGACGCCTTCGAGGGCCCGCTGCCGCAGACGCGCTTCGTGCTGCGCAAGGCGCTGCAGTTCGGCCTCAAGCCGCTGGTGGTGATCAACAAGATCGACCGCAAGGGCGCCCGCGCGCAGGAGGTGCTCGACCTCGTCTACGGGCTCTTCATCGAGCTGGGCGCGCAGGACAAGGACCTCGAGTTCCCCGTCTTCTACGCCTCGGGGCGCGAGGGCATCTCGGGCCGCTCGCTGGACGCCATCCAGCCCAACCTGCTGCCCATCCTCGACGGCATCCTCGAGCACGTGCCGCCGCCCAAGGGCAACCCCGACGGCGTGCTGGCGCTGCCGGTGTGCGACGTCGACAGCGACACCTTCCAGGGCAAGATCGCCATCGGGCGCGTGGAGAGCGGCCGCATCAAGGCCGGCCAGCGCGTGCTGGCGCTGGGCCCGGACGGGACGAGGAAGTCGGTGGGCGCCGCGCGCCTGTTCGTGTTCTCGGGCATGGGCCGCGCGCCCATCGACGAGGTGGCGGCCGGCGACGTGGTGGCCATCTCCGGCCTCGAGGAGATGGACATCGGCGACACGCTCACCGACCCGGAGACCCCCTGCGAGCCGCAGGGCCTGACGGTGGAGTCGCCCACGCTGGCGATGGAGTTCCGCGTCAACGACTCGCCCAAGGCCGGCCAGGAGGGCGAGTTCGTCACCTCGCGCCACGTCAAGGACCGCCTCTACAAGGCCTCCAAGAGCGACATCGCGCTGCAGGTCTCGCCCATGCCCGAGGCCGACGCCGTCGAGGTGCGCGGGCGCGGCATCCTGCACCTGGGCATCCTGATCGAGACCATGCGCCGCGAGGGCTACGAGTTCGCCGTGGGCCGCCCGCGCGTGATCCTGCGCGAGGGCGAGCACGGCATCGAGGAGCCCATCGAGTCGGTTCACGTCGAGGTGCCGCCCGACCTGGCCGGCAAGGTGATCGACCTGCTGGGCCAGCGCCGCGGCGAGATGCTCAAGATGGACACGCACGGCGACCTGGCCAGCCTCGAGTTCGAGGCGCCCTCGCGCGCGCTCATCGGCCTGCGCACCAAGCTGCTGTCGGCCACGCGCGGTGAGGCCGTGCTCAGCCACGTCTTCAAGCGCTACGACGCCCACCGCGGCGAGCTGCCCACGCGCAAGACCGGCAGCCAGGTCTCCAGCGAGATGGGCAAGGTGACCGCCTACGCCCTCAACGCGCTGGCCGACCGCGGCCCCTTCTTCGTGGACGCCGGCGAAGAGGTCTACGAGGGCCAGGTGACCGGCGAGCACCGCCGCGACGAGGACGTGCTGGTCAACCCCTGCCGCAAGAAGGCGCTCACCAACATGCGTGCCTCGGGCACGGACGAGAAGGCCGACTACCCGCCGCCGGTGCGCAAGAGCATCGAGGAGGCGCTGGAGTTCCTCGTCGACGACGAGCTGCTCGAGGTCACGCCCAAGAGCCTGCGCATCCGCAAGCGCACGCTCAAGGAGACCGAGCGCCGCAAGCAGGCGCGCGCCGAGAGGAACCGCCTCGCCTGAGGCGCGGCGCGCCGCGTGCGCGCCGCCTGCGCGTGCGCACTGCCCCCACGCCGGCGGCGCGCCGGCCGGTGGCGCGCCGGCCGGGTCCGCGCTGCCGCCCTGCTTGCGCCCGACTGCGGCCCGGGCGTGCCGCGCGCGTTCCCGCGGGGTAACCCGCACGCCCCCACGCGCGCCCACCGCGCCCGTCTCCCCGGCATATCAAGTACGCAAGTCTTTTCTGCAAAAGGACTTGCGTCAAAAGTCCCGTGTGGGTCCCGGCGTGCCCCCAGGGATGCGCCGCGGCACCCTCCGTGCTATAGGTGAGGTGCGCTGCACGACGCACGGCGACCTCACGTGAGGGGCCGGGCTTGGCGCCGGGCAGCACGGACGAAGGAAGCATCCCATGAAGCGTGTCCTCTTGAGCGTGTCGCTCGTGGCCCTGGCGCTGGTCGCCCTGGCCGGTGACCTGTGGGCCCACGGCGGCCAGTTCCGTGGCCCGGGCGGCGCGGTGCCCCCCGGCC
>JBJTIJ010000029.1:0-10480 GCA_046094945.1 Planctomycetia bacterium
CCAGCCGGAAGGCGGCGCGCGCGTCGCTGCCATCGAGCGCCGCCAGCGCCGCGCGCGCGTCCGCCTCGCGCTGCTCGCCAGCCTGCGCGCGGCCCAGCCCGCGCCCGGGCGGCAGGCCCAGCAGGGCAGCGGCCAGCAGCAGCAGCGCGACGGCGCTGGTGCAGGCATGCAGGCGCGGGCTGGGCCGCGCGCAGGCCGGCGAGCAGCGCGAGGCGGACGCGCGCGCGGCGCTGGCGGCGCTCGATGGCAGCGACGCGCGCGCCGCCTTCCGGCTGGCGCTGGAGCTGGAGGCCGGCGGGCAGGGCGAGCTGGCCCGGCAGGCCTACGAGGTGGTGCTGCTGGCCGAGCCCGACCACCTGGCCGCGCGCCGCGCGCTGGGCTACGAGCGCGTCGAGGGCGTGTGGCGCACCGGCGACGACCTCAGGCGCGCGCGCGGGCTGGTGCGCCACGGCGAGCGCTGGCTCACCTCCGAGGAGTTCGCCGACGTGACGCGCCCGCAGCGGGCGGCCGCCGAGCAGGCCGCCGGCGAGGCGCGCGTGCGCGCGCAGCTGGCGCGCATCGCCACGCAGGACCCCGAGGAGGTGCGCGCCGCGCAGCGCGAGCTGGGCGCGCTCGACGACCGCTTCAAGCTGGCCCCGCTGTGCCAGGCGCTGCGCTGCGAGCCGCCGGCGCTGCGCCGCTTCGTGGCCGGCGAGCTGGCGCGGCTGGACGACCCGCTGGCCGTGCCGGCGCTGCTCAAGCGCGTGATCTACGACCCGGACGCCGGCGTGCGCGAGGCCGTGGCCGCCACGCTGCGCCAGATGGCACTGCCCAGCGTGGTGCAGCCGCTGGTGCGCGCGCTGGACAGCCGCACCAGCGAGACGCGCGTGCGCGCGGCCGAGGCGCTGGGCCGGCTGGGCGACGTGGGCGCGGTGGGGGCGGTGGTGCTGCACATGGAGAAGCGCAGCGGCAACTACCCGCGGGTCTACATGACGAACGTCACGCAGGTGACCTACATCGCCGACTACGACGTGGAGGTGGCGCAGACCTCGTTCATCGCCGACCCCGTGGTGGGCGTGCTGCAGGAAGGCGTCGTGCACGCCTTCCACGTGCTGGCCACCGAGCAGACCTTCGACTCGGTGGAGCGCGTGGCCTACCGGCGCGCGCTGGCCGGCATGGTGGGGCAGGACCTCGGCGACGTGAAGGCCTGGGCTGCCTTCTGGCGCGAGAACCGCGCGCGGCTGGAGCGCGAGAGCGACGAGCGCTACGCGCAGGCGGCCCGCGAGCGCGCGCAGCGCGCCGGCGGGAGCACGGCCACCGCGCGCTAGGCCACGTAGCCCAGGCAGCCCATCAGGTAGCCGCCGCCGATGGAGGGCAGCAGCACCAGCTCGCCGGGCTGGATGCGGTGCTCGGGCTGGCGCACGATCTCCAGCACCTTGCCCTCGGCGTCCAGGCGGCGGGCCAGGTTGCCGTGCTTGCGCGCGTAGTCGAGCGCGATGAGGTTGCTGGCCGCCGAGGTGTTGCCGTAGAGGTAGACGGTGCGCGTGACGCGCTCGGGGGCCACGCCCAGCTTCTCGGCCATGCCGTCGACGATGCGGCCGTTGGCCTGGTGGGGGATGACGCGCGCGCGTGAGAGCGCCTCGACCAGCGCGGGCTCGCCCTTCTTCAGGTCCTTCTCGTCGTAGCCGAGGCAGCGCGCCGTGCAGGCCGCCATCTGCTGCACGGCCTGGCGCAGCACGTGGGGCCCGCCCTCCATCTCGACGAGTGCCTGCTCCACCACCTGGATGCCGGGCTGCACCTCGCGGTCGGGGAAGCGCGAGACCTCCACCGGGATGTTGCTGTTGCCCAGGTGGATGTTGCGCGGGCTGAACTTGAAGCCCAGGTGGGGCGGCAGCATGCCCGTGCCGGGCGCGCCCTTGCGCCGCGAGAGCACCGCGGCGCCGGCGCCGTCGCCGAAGATGATCGAGGTGAGCGGGTCGTGGAAGTTGAGCGCCTTGGAGATGGTCTCGGTGCCGATCACCAGCACGTGCTCGTAGACGCCCGAGGCGATCATCCCGAAGGCCAGGCCCAGCCCGTAGATGGAGCCCGCGCAGGCGCCCATCAGGTGGAAGGTGGGGCAGTCGCTGGCGCCCAGGTCCTCGGCCAGCATGCAGTGGTCGCCGGGGATCTGCTGGCTCATCGTGAACGAGGCGTACACGATCATGCCCAGGTCCTTGGGCTGGATGCCCGCCTCGGCCAGCGCCTCGCGCGCGGCCGGCAGGGCCAAGTCGCAGGTGCGCGTCTTGAAGTCGCAGAAGCGCCGCTCGTGGATGTGCGTGACCTGGTCCACCCACGCGCCGAAGTCGCCCGAGCGGCTGGCGTCGTAGCCCTTGACCAGCCCCTCGAGCACGGGGTTGGTCACCACGCGCTGGGGCAGGCAGGCGCCCGTGCCGGTGATGCGGATCTCGGGGTGGGGCTGGACGCGCAACAGGCCTCGCTTCCGGGCGCGCCGCCTGCCGACGCCGCGACCCGCGGCGAGCCTAGCCCCGCGGCCGGGCCGCGCAAGGCACGCGTGCGGGTGCGGTACGGCGCAGGCCGCCGGCCCGTCCCCCCCGTGGGCTAGTTTCTGCCCCCCTAGAGGGAAGCGCGGCTGCATGCCCGACGTCACGTCCACCCGCCACGAGCCGGCCGGCCGGGCCTTGCCCGGGCCGGGACGGCTGCGCCTCGTGACCGGCGGGCCCGGCAGCGGCAAGAGCCGGCTGGCGCTCGAGCTGGTCAAGCAGCACGCCACCCACGAGGCCCAGCGCGGGCGGGCGGCCACCGACCCGGGCGCGGCCCTGCTGGTGCTGCCCACCTACGGCGAGGCGCAGCACGCGCTGCGCTCGGCGCTGGTGCACTGGGAGGCGCGCGCGCTGTGGGACGCGCCCTTCGTCACCTTCACCAGCGTGGGCGAGCGCTTCCTGCCCGGCTGGGCCGTGCGCTCGCTGCCCTCGGCCGAGGAGCGCGACCGGCTCATGGGTCTGGCGCTCGAGCAGGCCGGCGGCGCAGCGCTCGCCGCGGGCAGCGCCCACCGCGGGCTGCGCGCGCGCCTGCTGCGCCTGCTCAAGGACGTCAAGCAGGGCACGCAGCCGCTGGAGCAGGCGCTGGCGGCCCTCGAGGCCGGCGCCGAGGGGCTGGCGCCCGGGCCGGCGGCGCGTGCGCGCGCCTGCGTGAAGGTGGCGCGCCGCTACGGCCAGCAGCTGGCCGCCGGCGGCTTGGAGGCCCACGAGGACGCCCTGCAGCGCCTGCGGCGCGCGCTGGACGAGCGCGTGCCCGAGCGCCTGCCGCGCCTGGTGGCGGTGGACGGCTTCGACGACATGACGCCGGTGGAGGTGCAGGTCCTGCTGCGCCTCTCCACGCTGGTGCAGCAGGCCGGCGGCGAGGTGCTGGTGACGCTGCCGTGGGACGGCGCGCGCGAGGAGCTCTTCGCCAGCGCCGGGCGGCTGCGCACGCGCCTGCTGGGGGCGGGCTTCGCCGAGGAGCGGCTGGCGGGCTTCCGGCGCGCGCCGGGCGGCGCGCTGGAGCGGCTGGCGGGCGCGTGGGAGCACCCGCAGGCGGGCACGCTCGAGCCGCTGCCCGCGGCCCCGGAGGTGGAGCTGCTCGAGGCGCTGGACGCCGCGCACGAGGACGAGGTGGTGGCCCATTGCGTGCGCCGGCTGCTGGACGAGGCGGGCGGCGAGGGCGCCCCGGTGCGCGGCGCGCGCGACATCCTCGTGGTGCTGCCGGCGCTGGAGGCGCGCGGGCCGGGGCTGGCGCAGGCGCTGGAGCGGCTGGAGGTGCCGGTGCACCTGGAGGGCGCGCGCCTGCTGCAGGCCGAGCCGTTGGTGCGCGCGCTGGCCCCGCTGCTGGGCGTGCTGGGCGGCGCGCTGGAGGCTGGAGAGGTGTCGGGCGCGCGCGTGCTGGACACGCTGCGCTACGTGGCGCTGGGCAGCGACCCGGCGCTGCTGGCCGACGTGGACGCGCACGACCTGCGCTGGCGCGAGGCGGGCTTCCCCGGCGACTGGGCCGGCCTCTGCGAGCAGTCCAGCGGCCGCG
Source organism: Planctomycetia bacterium (assembly GCA_046094945.1). Taxonomy (GTDB): domain Bacteria; phylum Planctomycetota; class PLA2; order PLA2; family JAEUHO01; genus CAXQZU01. The sequence continues at coordinate 4,033 of JBJTIJ010000029.1, forward strand.
TGCGCGCGGCGCTGGAGGCATGGCAGGCCGCGCGCGAGCAGGTGGAGGCATCCGGCAGCACGCGTGAGGCGCCTGCGGTGGTGCAGGCGCTGCTGGACGCGCTCTCCGGGTGCGTGCCGCTGCCGTCGCCGGGTGGGCTGGATGCGCAGGGCAGGCGGCTGGACCCGGCGCGCGACCGCGCGGTGCTGGCGGCCGCGCAGGCGCGGGCGCGCGTGGCGGCCCTGCTGCGCGAGCGCGTCGAGGTGGCCGTGCGCGCCGGCGCGCCCTGCGACGGGCCGCGCGCGGCGCGCGACCTCGCCGAGGCGCTCGAGCGCGCGTCGAGCAGCACGCCCGAGCGGCGGCTGGACGTGGTGCACCTGCTGGATCCCGAGCGTGCACGCGGCTGGGAGGCGCGCGTGGTGTTCGTGGTGGGGCTGGAGGAGCGCAGCCTGCCGCGGCGCGTGGGCGACGACCCCTTGCTGGCCGACGAGGAGCGCGCGCGGCTCGAGCGGGCGGGCCTGTCGCTGCCGCGCCAGGCCGAGCACGAGGCGCGCGAGCGCCGGCGCGTGCTGGCCGTGCTCACGCGCGCCAGCCGGCGGCTGGTGCTCAGCCGGCCCTGCCTCACGGCCGAGGGCGACACGCTGCCGCCCTCGCGCGTGCTGGCGCGCGTGCAGGCGCTGCTGCACCTCGCACCCGCGGCGCTGGGGCCGCGCGCGGCGCCCGGGGCACCGGCACTGGAGGACTGCCGCAGCCAGGCCGAGCTCGCCTGCCACGCCGCCGCGCGCCTCGCGCGCGCCACGGGCGGCGAGGCGGCGCTGGCGGGCGCGCTGCTGTCCGCGCTCGACCCGGCGCTGCCGGCGCGCGCCGCGCGCTGGCGCCGTGGGGCGGCCGACGTGCTGGCGCCGGAGGACCTCGCCCGGCTGGCCGGCTCGGTGGCGCGCACCAGCCCCACGCTGCTGCGCGAACTGCTGGCCTGCCCGCAGCGCCACTTCCTGCAGCGCGTGCTGGGCCTGCGCAGCGACGACCTGCGCGTGTCGGGACCGCTGTTCGGCGCGCGCGAGCTGGGCCAGCTGGTGCACGCCGCCCTGCGGCTGGCGCTGGCCGAGCCGGCGACGGCGCCTGCCGAGGTGGCGCAGCGCGTCCTGGAGGGGCAGGGCGCCGCCGTGGCCGACCGTGCGCTGGTGCGCGCACGCCTGCAGCGCATGGTGACGCTGCTGCGCGGGCGCGAGGCGGGCATCGACTCGCCCTTCGTGGCCGGCGCCGGCGGGCTGGAGCTGGCCCTGGGCCCGGGCGGCTCGGGCGTGGAGCTGGGCCCGCCCGGGCAGCGCTTCCTGCTCACCGGCAGCATCGACCGCGTGGACCTGTGCGGCCGCGAGGCCGTGGTGCTGGACTACAAGCAGGGGGCGGGCGGCGTGGAGGGGGGCTTCAAGGGCTCGCGCGACGGCCACGACCCGCAGCTGGCGCTCTACGCGCGCGCGCTGGAGCAGGGCCAGGGCCTGGTGGTGGTGGGTCTGGAGTGGGCGGGCAGCGGCGTGCGCCTGCGGCGCGCGCTGCACGACGCGCCGCGCGCCGACGAGCTGGCGGCGCGGGCCGAGGGCCCGGCCCCGGAGGTGCTCGAGCACGAGGCGTTCCGCGCCCTGCTGGCCACGGCCGAGGCGCAGGCGGCCGACGCCGTGGCGCGCGTGCGCGGCGGCGACACGCGCCTGGCACCGCGCGAGCGGCGCACCACCTGCGCGGCCTGTGCGGTGCGCGCACTGTGCCGGCCGCACCCCAGCGTGTCGGGCGCGGACGACGACGAGGAGGGCGAGGGCGGCGACGGTGGCACGGCGGGGGACGAGGCATGAGCATCCCGCCCTCGGCCCTCGGCCTCTCGCCGGAACAGGAAGCCGCCGCCTGCGCGGGCGAGGGCGACCGCTGCGTGCTGGCCGGCGCCGGCTCGGGCAAGACGCGCGTGCTGGTGGCGCGCTACCTGTGGCTGGTGCTGCAGCGCGGCCTGCCCGTGGCGCGCGTGGCGGCGCTCACCTTCACCGAGCGTGCCGCGCGCGAGATGCGCACGCGCATCGGCGAGGCCTTCGGCCGCCACGGCCACGACGATCTGCGCGCGCAGTCCGCCGAGGCGCCCATCAGCACGCTGCACGCCTTCTGCGCGCGCCTGCTGCGCCGCAACGCCGTGGCCGCACGCCTGGACCCGGGCTTCCGCGTCCTGGACGAGTCGGCCACGCTGCTGGTGCGGGCCGAGGCGCTCGAGCGGGCCCGCCAGCGGCTGGAGGCGCACGCAGGTGCCGAGGGGCTGCGGGCCGCCCTGCAGCGGCTGGGCGTGGCCGACCCGCTGGGCGAGGTGGCCCGCATGCACGAGCGCCTGCGCGGGGCGGGCGGCAGGCCCGAGGGCTTGCTCTGGCAGCGCGGCAACCTGTCGGTGGCGGCCGCGCGCGAGCAGGTGCGCGCGGCCGGGGAGGCCTTCCGCGAGCAGGGCGAGGCCTTCTTCGACGGCCAGCCGGCAGCGCTGCAGCGCACGCAGCAGGTGGCGCTGGCGGCGCGCGAGGCTGCCCTGCCGGGCGGCGACCTGTGGCGCGCCACGCGCCGCCTCAAGGGACTGGTCCCGCGGGGCGGCAAGGGCCTGCGTGCCATGCAGCAGGCGGCCAAGCACCTGCGCGAGGCGCTGGAGGAGCTGCGCGGCGCGGTGGCCGACGAGGAGGGCGAGGCGCAGGTGCTGCCGGCGCTGAGGCAGGTGCTGGAGGAGGTGGACCGCGCCTACGAGGAGGTGAAGGCGCAGCGCGAGGCGCTCGACTTCAACGACCTCGAGCACCGCGCGCTCCGGCTGCTGGACGGTCTCGCGGCCGAGGGGCTGCGCGCCGAGGGCCTGCCCGCGGCCATGCTGGTGGACGAGCACCAGGACACCAACCCGGTGCAGGAGCGCATGCTGGGCCTGCTGCGCAAGCAGGGCGTGGAACAGTTCTCGGTGGGCGACCCCAAGCAGTCGATCTACCGCTTCCGCGGGGCCGACGTGCAGGTGCTGCTCGACGAGCGCGACCGCGTGGGGGCGCAGCGGCAGCACCGGCTGGTGGAGTCGTATCGCGCCACGCCGGGGCTGGTGGACGCCGTCAACGGGCTGTGCGGGGCGATGTTCGCCGCGCAGGCCGCCGGCGTGCCCTTCGAGAGCCTCGAGGCCGCGGGCTCCTTCGGCCCGCGCGGCCCCGCCGACCCGCCCGACCTCGAGCTGTGGCTGCTGGACCGCGGCGAGGCGAGCTCGGGCGAGGGCCGTGAGGGCGAGGCGGCCTGCATCGCCGGCTGGCTGCGCCGGCTGGTGGAGGCGGGCACGGCGCGGCGCAACCGCCAGCATGCCCGGCCGCTGGGCTACGGCGACTGCGCGGTGCTGGTGCGCACCAACAGCGGGCTGGCCCCGCTGGAGCGTGCGCTCACCGACGCGGGCGTGCCCTTCCGGGTGCACCGCGGGCAGGGCTTCTTCGAGGCTGAGGAGGTGCGCGCGCTGGTCTACGCGCTGCGCGTGGTGCACAACCCGCACGACACCTTCGCGCTGGCGGCGCTGCTGCGCGGGCCGGCGCTGGCGGCGCGCGACGGCGAGCTGCTGCGCTGGCTGGCGCCCGGCGCCGACGCGTGGGCGCGGCTGGGCGCCGAGGGCGACCCGCGCGTGGTGGCCCTGCGCCAGGCGCTGGAGGGCCTGCGGCAGCGCGCCGCGCACGGCGACCTGCCGGGGCTGGTGGAGCGGGCCCTGCACGACCTGCGGCTGCTCGCCACCGCGCTGGCCCAGCCCGACGGCGCCCGGCGCGCGGCCAACCTGCTGCGCGCCGTGACGGTGGCGCGCGAGCTGGCCGCGGCTGGCCGCCACGACCTGCCGGCCTTCCTGCGCCACCTCGAGCTGCTGGAGCGGCTGGAGGTGACGCAGGCCGAGGCGCCGGCGCTGGGCGCGGGCGGCGACGTGGTCACGCTGCTGACGGCGCACGCCGCCAAGGGCCTGGAGTGGCCGGTGGTGGTGCTGGCCGACATCAACCGCGGCGAGCCTCCCGCGGCCAGCCCGTGGCTGCTGCGCGAGGGCTCGCGCATCGCCCTGAGCCTCTCCGACCCGCTGGAGGGCGTGGGCGTGCCCTCGCTGGGCCTGCAGGCGCTGCGCGGCGAAGAGCAGCAGGCCGGCGCGCAGGAGGCGTTGCGGCTGCTCTACGTGGCCCTCACGCGTGCCGAGCAGCACCTGCTGGTGGTGGGCAACCACGGTGGCTTCACCAAGCACGGCAAGGTGTCGCGCCCCTCGCCCTGGACGCGCGACCTGCTGGCCGCCGTGCCGGGCTGGGACCGGGACGTGCCGCAAGACCACGTGCTGGGCACCGGCGCGCTGCGCGTCGTGCTCGAGCCGCTGGCGCAGGCGCGCGTGCGCATGGCCTGCGCACCGTCGGCCGCGGCGCCGGTGCCGGCCGCGGCGCCCGTGCCGGGCGAGGGCGTGCCGCCGCCGCCCGCGGCCGAGGTGGCCCAGCAGGCTGCGCGCCGCGTGGCGGCCTGCCGGCTCGAGCCCTCGCCGCTGGGGGGCACGCGCTACGAGGTGGGCGTGAGCGAGCTGCTGCGCTTCGCGGCCTCGCCGCGGGCCTACTACGAGGAGCGGCTGTGCCCGCGGCTGCCGGCCAGCCCCACGGGCCGCAGCCCGGCCGGGGGCCTCTCGCCGTGGGGCGAGGTGCCCGCGCAGGGCGATGGCCCCGACGAGGCGGCCTCGCGCGCGCAGGCCGGGCTGGAGCAGCAGCAGGCGTGGGACGAGGGCCCGCTGCCGGGCGAGGGGCCCGTGCCGGGCGAGGTGCCCGACGACCCCGCAGCTCGCGAGCGCATCGCCGCCGAGCGCTCGGCGCTGGGCCGGGCCGTGCACCGGGTGCTGGAGCGCTGGCACCCGGCGCTGGCGCCGGCCGCGGCGCGCGCGCTGCTGGAGGGCGCGCGGGCCGACGAGCTGGGCGCAGGCGTGCCCGCGCGCCTCGCCGCCGAGGGCGCCGCCATGCTGGAGCGCTTCGCGCGCAGCGGCGTGGCGCGCGACCTCGAGCAGGCGCTCGCGCAGGGCCTGGACGTGCGCCGCGAGGCCTCGTTCCGCGCGCGGCTGGCCTTCCCGGACGGGGCGCGCGTGGCCGGCCTGCCCAGCCTGCTGGTGCGCGGCACCTTCGACCTGTGGCTGCCGCGCGAGGGCGGCACGTGGGTGCTGGACCACAAGACCAACCCGCCGCGCGCGCGGCTGCCGCGCGCAGCCGACCTCGCGGCCCACTACGCGCCCCAGCTCAGGCTCTACGCGCTGGCCGCCGAGCGCCTGCTGGGGCAGGACGTGCGCGGCGCCTCGCTGCTGCTGCTGGACCCGGGCTGGGGTCCCGAGGCGCTGGAGGTGCCGGTGTCGCTGGAGGGCGAGGCCATGCTCCAGATGCGCCGCCTGTGCCAGGCCTTCGCCGTGGCCGAGTGCGAGCAGCGCTGGCCCGACGCGTGGGAGGACCTGCTGCGGTAGGCGGGGCCGGGCCGGGCGGCTAGGCTGCTGGCCATGGCGCGCATCCGCTCCTTCGAGGGCCTCACCTGCCTCGTGACCGGGGCCAGCAGCGGCATCGGGCGCGAGATCGCGCTGGAGCTGGCGCGGCGCAAGGCGCGCCTGCTGGTGACGGCGCGGCGCGCCGAGCGGCTGGAGGCGCTGTGCGGCGAGCTGCGCGCGGCGGGCGCGCCCTCGGCCCGGGCGCTGGTGGCCAACCTGACCGAGGCCGCCGAGGTGCAGCGCCTGCTGGGCGAGGTGGAGGCGCTGGGCGGCGTGGACGTGCTGGTCAACAACGCCGGCTTCGGCGTGCCGGGCCTGTTCCCGCGCAGCGACCTGCCGCGCTCGCTGGAAATGCTGCGCGTGAACGTGGACGCGCCGCTGGTGCTGGCCCACCGGCTGCTGCCCGGCATGCTGGCGCGCGGGCGCGGCGGCATCCTCAACGTGGCCAGCGTTGCGGGCTTCGTGGCCAGCCCGCTGCAGTCGGCCTACGGCGGCACCAAGGGCTTCCTGCGCGTGTGGAGCCACAGCCTGCACGCCGAGCTCAAGCACGCCGAGGTGGCCGTCACCTGCCTGTGCCCGGGCGTGACCGACACCGAGTTCTTCAGCACGGCCGGCTTCACCGACATGGGCGGCTTCCTGCGCTGGCGCGCCAGCGCGGCGGGCGTGGCGCGTGCCGGCGTGGAGGGCCTCGCCCGCGGGCGCATGCAGGTGATCCCGGGCCTGTCCAACAAGCTGCTGATGTTCGCCGGCCGCCTCACCAGCGCGCGCTTCGCCGCCATGGTGGCGCGCTTCCTGCTGCTGGGCCGCGCGCGCGGCCTGCGCAGCCGGCGCGCCGAGGCCGAGGCGGGCGCCGGCCCGCGGGAGGGTGCATGAGCCTGCAACTGCCGCCCGAGGACGAGCGTCAGGCAGAGATGCGCACCGCGCTCACCGTGCCCCTGCTGCTGGTGGTGGCGCTGGCCGCCACCGCCTGCC
>JBJTIJ010000030.1:0-1200 GCA_046094945.1 Planctomycetia bacterium
GCACGGCCAGAGCCACGCGCAGCCCCCCCACCTCGTCGCGCGTGCCCAGCAGGCGCTCCACCTCGCGCGCGGCCGCCTCGCCCTGTGCGCGCTCGATGACCTTCTGCAGGTCCTTGAGCTGGCCCTGCACGGCCTTCACGCGCGTGGCCAGCTCGTCGGGACGCGCCTTGAGCAGGTCGCCCAGCTCGCGCAGCGTGGCGCGGTCGCGCGAGGCGGCCTCGGCCGCGCCCAGGCCGGTGACCGCCTCGATGCGCCGCACGCCCGAGGCGATGCTGGTCTCCAGCGTGATGCGGAAGGCGCCGATGTCGCCCGTGCGCGCCACGTGCGTGCCGCCGCACAGCTCGCGCGAGCTGGCCCCGCGCGTGGGCTCGCCGGGCACGTCGAGCACGCGCACGCGCGACTCGTACTTCTCGCCGAACATGGCCACCGCGCCCGAGGCCTTGGCGGCCTCCAGGTCGAGCACCTCGGTGTGCGCCGCATGGTTGCCCAGGATCCACGTGTTCATGCGCCGCTCGACCTCGCCACCTCCTCGGGCGAGAGCGCCTTGCCGTGGCTGAAGTCGAAGCGCAGCCGGTCGGGCGCCACCAGCGAGCCCTGCTGGCGCACGTGCTCGCCCAGCACGTCCTTGAGCACGCGGTGCATGAGGTGCGTGGCGGTGTGGTTGCGGCGCACGGCGTCGCGCCGGGCCCGGTCGGCGTGGGCGGCCACGCGCTGGCCCACGGCCAGCGTGCCGCGCACGACGCGGCCCCGGTGCAGGAACAGGCCCTCGCCCTTCTGCGTGTCCTCCACGGCCAGCTGCCCCTGCGGGCCCTCCAGCCGGCCGCTGTCGCCCACCTGGCCGCCGCTCTCGGCGTAGAAGGGCGTCTGGTCGAGCACCACGGTGCCCTCCTCGCCCTCGGCCAGCCGCTCCACCAGCGCCTCGCCCCGCAGCAGGCCCACCACCACGGCCTCGCCCTCGGTGCAGGCGCCGGCGGCCTCGTGGCCCAGGAAGCGTGTCTCGTGGGCGCCGCGGGCCTTGAGCTCGCGCAGCGGGCTGACGGCGAAGATGTCGCCCTTCATCTTGGCGCCGGCGCGCGCCCGCTCGCGCTGCGCCTCCATCTCGCGCTCGAAGCCGGCGCGGTCCACCGCGAGACCCTGCTCGGCCAGGATCACCTCGGCGAGGTCCAGCGGGAAGCCGTAGGTGTCGTAGAGGCGGAAGGC
>JBJTIJ010000031.1:0-3555 GCA_046094945.1 Planctomycetia bacterium
CCCGTGCAGCCGGCCGATGCGCCGCCGGCCGAGGCGCCCACCGAGGCCCCGCCCCGCGGCCCGCGGGAGCCGGCCGCCCCGGTGCCGGAGCCCACGCCCGAGCCCACGCCTGCGCCCGTGCAGCCCGTGCCCGCGGAGCCGGCCGCGCCCGTCGAGCCTGCCGCGCCCGTCGAGCCGGCGGCGCCCGTCGAGCCGGCGGCGCCCGTCGAGCCGGCGGCGCCCGTCGAGCCGGCAGCGCCCAGCGAGCCGGCAGCGCCCAGCGAGCCGGCGCCCGCGGCGCCCGTCGAGCCCGCGCCGATGGCCTTCCCGGCGGCGCCTGCGCTGCCGCCGCCGCCGGCCACCAAGCTGCTGCTGCCCATCGAGGGCGACAGCTTCCCCAAGGCCTACGGCCCCGCCTTCGAGTGGGACCCGGTGCAGGAGGCCGACGGCTACGAGTGGGAGGTGGAGGCCGAGACCACCGACAACGCCTGGCGCGCCGTGCGCACCGAGCGCCTCACGGGCCCCAAGTTCCGCCCCGCCCGCCTCGAGGCCGGCCGCTACCGCTGGCGCGTGCGCGCGCTGCGCGGCGAGTCCAGCGGCGAGTGGACGCCCTGGCGGCGCCTGTACCTCTACTAGCGCCCGCGGGCGCGTCGGGGGCCAGCGCTGGCGTCGCGCAGCGGCGCAGGCCGGCGCCGCGCCGCCGGTCGCGGCCGTCCAGCCCTGCCCCTGCCGGCTAGCCCGGGTCGCCGTGCGCGCGGACGCGGTCGCCGCCGGCCGACTTGGCGGCGAGCATGGCGCGGTCGGCCAGGCGCAGCAGGACGTCGTCGGTGGCCTGCTCCTTGTCGGAGGCGGAGAGGTCGCGCGAGGTGGCCACGCCCAGCGTGATGTGCTGGGCGATGCGGCCCTCGGGGCCGAAGCGGCGCGCGGCCACGGCCATGCGCAGGCGCTCGGCGACGGTGCGCGCGCCCTCGCGGCCGGTGCTGGGCAGCAGCACGCAGAACTCGTCGCCGCCGTAGCGCGCGAGCACGTCGCCGTCGCGCAGCGCCTCGCGCAGCGTGCGGCCCAGCTCGGTGAGCACCTGGTCGCCCACGGCGTGGCCGGCGCTGTCGTTGACCTGCTTGAAGTCGTCGAGGTCCACCATCAGCACGGCCACCTCGTCCTCGTAGCGCACGGCGCGCGCCAGCTCGCGCAGCAGCACCTCGCGGAAGTAGCCGCGGTTGTAGAGGTGCGTGAGCGGGTCGCGCGCAGCCTGCTCGGCCAGCCGGCGGTTGGCCGCGCGCAGCGCATCCTCCATGGCCACGCGCTCGGTGAGGTCGCGCAGCGTGAGCACCACGCCGTCGTCGCGCCCGTGCGCGCGGCGCACCGGCGAGAGCGTGGCCAGGCAGGGCGTGCCCGAGGGGCCCTCGGAGGCCAGGCGCACCTCGCCGGCCCACTCGCCGCCGGCGTGCAGGGCCTGCAGCAGCTCGCTGCGCACGGGCTGCGCGCCGTCCGGCGCCAGCAGCGAGGCCATGGGCGCGCCCTCGAGCCTGAGGCCGGGGCGGGCCAGCAGGCGCTGCGCGGCGGCGTTGGCGTGCTCCACCACGCCATCGCGGCTGGCCACCAGCACGGCGGCCGAGGTGGAGGCCAGCGCGTCGGAGAGGCGCGCGCGCGCCGCGGCCTCGCGCGCCTTGCCCTGCACCGCCACGAGGCGCGCGCCCAGCGTGGCGAGGTAGGCGCCGTCGGGATCGGTGACGATCACGTCCAGCACGCCCAGCCGTGCCGCCTCCACCCAGCGCGTGGCCGCCGGGTCGGCGCCCAGCACCAGCACGGCCACCTGCAGCCCCATGCGCTCGGCGGCCTGCAGGAAGGCCAGCGCCGTCATGTCGGGGAGGCGGTCCTCCACCAGCGCCACCTCGGGCGGCAGCGGGCGCGCCAGCACGGCCAGCGCCGCGCCGCCGCCGTGCACCACCTCGACACGGTGGCCCTGCACCGCCAGCGCATGGCGCAGGGCGTCGGCGCGCTCGGGGTTGGGCTCGGCGACGAGGACGTGCACGCGTGATTCCTGGGCCTTCGGGGAAGGGGCAGGGGCCGCGGCGCGCGCGCCGCTAGCCCATGATCGAGTAGCCGCCGTCCACCACGATGGTCTGGCCCACCATCTGGGAGGCCAGCGGGCTGACGAGGAAGAGCACGGCCTGCGCCACGTCGGCGGGCTCGGTGAGCCGGCCGGCCGGCGTGCGCCGCGCGCTCTCCTCCAGCAGCTGGGTGCGGTTGGGGAAGTGCTTGAGCGCGTCGGTGTCCACCACGCCCGCGCTGATGGCGTTGACGCGCACGCCCCTGGGCGCCAGCTCGATGGCGAGGTGGCGCACGAGGCTCTCGAGGGCGGCCTTGCTGGCGCCCACGGCGGCGTAGTTGGGGATGGCGCGCACGGCGCCCAGGCTGGAGACGGCCACGATGTGGCCGCCGCGGCCGGCCATGAGCGTGGCGCAGTGCTGGGCCAGCGAGAGCAGCGCGCCGGCGTTGATGTCCATCGTCCACTGCCAGTGGCGCGGCGTGAGCTCCATGGCCGGCTTGATCACGCCGCTGGCGGCGTTGCTGATCAGGATGTCCAGCCCGCCCAGCTCCTCGCGCAGCGCGGCGAACATCTCCGGGTGCGTGTCGCTCTCGGCGACGTTGCCCTTCCACAGCAGCGCGCGCCGGCCGCAGGCCTCGACGGCCGCCGCCGTCTCCTGGGCCGGGCCCTTGTTGCGCAGGTAGTTGATGGCCACGTCGCAGCCGGCCTCGGCCAGGCGCACGGCGATGGCGCGGCCGATGCCGCGGCTGCCGCCCGTGACGAGCGCCTTCTTGCCGTGCAGGTCGATGGTGATGCCGGTCATGCGGGGTCCTCGGGTCGTCGGGGAACAGGGGGAGAGATCGGGCCCCGCGGGGCCCTGCCGCACCCCCGGGGCCGGCCGCTGGCGCCAGCCCCCGTTCCAGCCGATCCCATGGGAAGACGGGACCTTGGGCACTGTGGGCTGGGCAGGCAGGCGCTGCGTGCCGGGGCCGCTGGAGGATCCCCCGTGCGCTCGCCCCGAATGGCTGCCGCTGTATGCCTCTTGTTCGCATCCGGGCTGGCCGGCTGCGGCTCGATGGGCCCCGGCCCGCTGGCCAGCTCCTCCAGCACCAGCCCCCGCAGCGACGGCGGGCTGAGCAGTGACAGCGGCGTGCGCTGGCTGGGCGCCGAGCCGCTGGGGGCCCTGGTGGCCGAGACGGCACCGCGCGGGGCGCTGCCCCCGCCGCCGCCGCCTCCGCCCGAGCCGGCCAGCGAGGGGCCGGCGCGCCGCCCCTTCGGCATCGGGGCCAGCGGCGTGGCCCCGGCCGCCAGTGCCACGGCGCCGGAGGCGGGCAGCACGAGCCTGCTGGGCAGCCAGCCCGTGCCCGGCGCTCCCGCCGCAATCAGCAGTGCACCTCCAAGCAGTGCACCTCCAAGCCGTGCACCTTCCAGCAGTGCACCTGCCAGCAGCACGCTGCGCCCGCCGCCGCCGCCCAGCCGGCTGCGCACGCCGCCTCCGGCGCCGTGGCACTGGCGGCCGGGGCCACGCCGCTGGCCCCGATGCCGAA
>JBJTIJ010000032.1:0-25418 GCA_046094945.1 Planctomycetia bacterium
GCCCAGTTCACGCGCGCGCTGTAGGCCAGGTTGTCGTCCGTGCGCTCGTCCCACACGTTGCGGATCGAGTCGCCACCGTCGCCGTTGGTCACGGCCACCATGTACGACCACTCGCTGTTGCAGCCCAGCGTGCCGTGCACCATGAAGCCGTGGTCACGGTTGCGGTCCGTGTAGCCGGGCATCCAGAGCCCCGTGGCCGCCGAGGCCAGCGAGATGTCGACGAACTGCTGCAGCTCGGGGGCGGTCATCAGCTGGCGCGTGTTGGGCGTCAGGATCTGGCCCATGCGGAAGTTGAACGCCGCGCACGACTGCCACTCGATCCACGCCTCGCGCGTGTTCTCGAAGTTGTACGACTGGAACTCCCGGCCGCCCAGGCTCGGGGCGCTCTGGACGGGGCCATAGAAGTCGTTCACCCACGCGTCGCTGCCGAAGTGGCCGAAGTCCAGCTCCACGTACCAGGCCATGTTGCAGGGCGCCGTGCCCGAGAGCTTCACCAGCGCGCGCGGCAGCGAGAAGCCCGACAGGTCGCGGCCCGGCGCGGGCTCGGCGTCGTTGTCGTAGTCGAAGGCCTCGAAACGGGCCTGCAGCGTGACGTTCAGCTTGAGGCTGAAGTCGCCGCCGCGGATCCAGAAGCCCTGGTCGTAGCCGGCGCTGCCGGGGCCACCGACCAGCGCCGCGTCGGGCGTGCCGGCCAGGTAGCCGTCCACCGCCGACTGGATGTCACGGGAATCGGCGTGGGCGGAGGCCGCGAGGGCCGCCACCGTGCCGAGAGCGGCGAAGGCCGCCTTGAAGGTACGCATGGAACCTGTCTCCTTGGGTGGGCGCCGGTGAGGACGCCGTGATTGCCTGCCTCGCACGCGCCCTGGCCCCGCGGGGACAGGCCGCTTGCACGTCACGAGGATCGGCGCCCGGCGCCGCAGCCTGAGGCCTTGGACCGGGTGTTCGACCCTCGCGTTGGGCCCTTGTACGCCGTCGCGCGTCATGGATCTGTCACAGAGCGTGGCCCTTGGGGGGGATCATTTGTTCGCCTCTTGTTCGCATCCTCCCGCGCTTGGGCTGGCGCCGCCCGGTGCGGGCGACCATCATGCCGCGCATGCCCAGCCCCGCGCCCACGCTGGTGGAGGCCTTCCACGCGGCCACCTGCTACGCCCCGGCCACGCTGGACCGCCTGCCCCCGCCCGACCCGGCGGCGCAGCCCCCCACCTTCAAGACGTGGCACCAGGCCCGGCCTAGGGCCCTGCCGCCGGGGGCCATCGCCTCCGGCGAGCCGGCGGAGCAGGCGCGCCTGGACCCGGGCTCGCTCAGCCGGCTGCTGTGCCATGCCTATGGCGTGACGGCGCTGGGCCGCGCCCCGGGCGCTCCGCCCCTGTTCTTCCGGGCCGCGCCCTCGGCTGGCGGCCTCTACCCGGCCGAGCTCTATGCCGCGGTGCGCGGCGTGGAGGGCGTGCCCGACGGGCTGCACGCCTACTTGCCGCGCGAGCACGCGCTAGCCAGCTGCTGGGAGGGCGACTTCCACGACCAGCTCGTGCGCTACGGCTTCGGCCACCCGGCGCTGGAAGAGGCCGACGTGGTGCTGCTGGCCAGCGCGGTGTTCGGGCGCAGCGCCTGGCGCTACGGCGACCGCGCCTGGCGCCGCGTGCTGCTCGACACCGGCCACGTGCTGGGCAACATCGTGCTGGCCGCGCCCTTCGAGGGCCTGCATGCCGTGCCGGTGGCCGACTTCGCCGACGACGCCGTGGACGGGCTGCTGCTGCTGGACCCCGGCCAGGAGGCCACGCTGGCGCTGGTGCCGCTGGTGCCGGCGCCGGCGCCGCCGGCCCCGTGGCGCGAGGCGGGCCGCTCGCCGGCGCGCTCGCATGGCGCGCTGCCCGCGCTGGGCGAGTGGATCCGCCCGGTGCACGACGCCACGCGCATGGACGAGCGGCTCGAGCCGCGGCGCGCGCCGCGCGCACCGCTGCCGCAGCCGCTGCACGCGCCCATCGCGCTGGAGTCCACGCCGCTGGAGGGCGGCGCGCCGCTGCTGGAGGCCATGCGCGCGCGGCGCAGCACGCGGCGCCTCGTGCGCGGCGCGCTGCCGCTGGGCGACGTGGGCCGCATGCTGGCGGCGGCGTGGCCGCCGCCCGGCTCGCCCGACCCGACGGCGGCCATCGCGCCCGCGCTGCTGGACACGTGGGTGGTGGTGCAGGCCGTGGACGGGCTCGCACCCGGCACCTACCGCTACCTGCCCGGCGAGCACGCACTGGCCCAGGTGGCGGGGCACGCAGACCGCGAGGCGCTGCGCCATGCCTGCCTGGGCCAGGAGCTGGGCGGCGACTGTGCGCTGGCGGTGGTGCACGCCTTCGACCTGCCGGCCGCGGTGGCCAGCCACGGCGAGCGCGCCTACCGCTACGCACACCTGGAGGCCGGCATGCTGGGCGCGCGCCTGCAGCTGGCCGCGCTGCGGCTGGGCCACGGCGCCAGTGGCATCGCGGGCTTCTTCGACGACGACCTCGCGCGCCTGCTCGACCTCGAGCCGGGCGTGCATGCCATCGCCTACCTCAGCGTGGTGGGCCGCGTCGGGCGCCGCTAGCGCGCGCAGCGCCAGCACCTCGTGCGCGCAGTGCGCGCCGCCCGGGCCCGCGTCGCCCGCGCGTCGCGCGCGTGGTGGCTGCGCGTCGCGCGCCGCTCAGGACGGCATGCGGAAGGCGAGGTTGAGCTTCACGCGCCGCATCGAGCCCGGCTCGATGCGCATGCGCCTGAGGTCGTCGCCCAGCAGGTCGCGCACGGCGTGCAGGCCGTCGAGGTCGGTGCCGCGGAAGCCGATGTGGTAGACCGCCACGTCGCCGGCCTGGTCGTAGATCTCGATCAGGTCGGCACCCAGGATCGTGCTCAGGCGGTGCAGGCGCTCGACCAGCGGGTGCACGGGCAAGCGGCCCAGCGGCACGCTGCGCACGCGCTCGTGCTCGAGCCAGAAGACGCGGTCCATGCCCGGGAAGAACAGCTTCACCAGGTGGCGGCGGTCCTCGACGATGATGCCGGCCTCGGGCCCGCAGCCCAGCTGCTCGCGCAAGCGCGCGAAGGGCACGATGGCGATGTCGCCCACCTTGACGTCCTCGGAGGCGGCGGGGTCGGGCGCCGGGGGCTCGAGGTCTTCCTCGCGCTCCTCGTCGCCAGGCAGGGCATCGGGGCGCGGGCCGGGGACCATGCGCGCAGGATACGCGCGCGGCGGCCGGCGGCGCGCGCTGCCCGCGAGGGCACGGCCTACGAGCCGGACACCTCGCCCGAGGCGTCCAGCGTCACGGGGCGGTCGCTGCGCTGGCCGTGGCGGTTGCGCACCACCGAGGCCGCTACCTGGCCCGGCCTCTGGGCAGGCTCCACCCAGCCCACGCGGTCGGCGCGCTCCAGCGGCAGCCCCTCCAGCGGGGCCGGCGCACCCGCCGTGGCGGGCTCGGCGCGCAGCGCGCACACCACGGCCACGTGCAGGCGCGTGGCCAGCGCGGCCAGGTCGCGCAGGGCCAGCCCCACGTCGCTGCCGGGCTCGCGCACCACGGCCTGCAGGTAGTCCACCGCCAGCACCTCGGCGCGGTAGGGCATGCGCACCAGGCGGTCCTCGAGCGAGGCCACGCCCAGCCCGCGCGCCGGCAGCACGTGGAAGGGCGCGCCCTCGAGCGCGTGGCGCAGCCGTGCTGCGCGTGCTGCATCGGCCGGCGCGAGGCGCCCCTGCGCCAGCGCGTCGGCCTCCACGCCGGCGCCCCTCGCCAGCAGGCGCAGCGCCAGCGTCTCGGGCGGCAGGTCGTAGGTGGCGTAGAGCACGCGCCGACCGTGCGCCGCTGCGCGGTGCAGCATCGCCAGCAGCAGCGCGGTCTTGCCGGCACCCTGCGTGCCGCCCCACACGTGCACGTGGCCGGCGGGCAGGCCTGCGCCCAGGCCCACCAGCAGGCGGTCGTCCAGGCGCGCGGGCGGCGCCTCGCGGTCCACGGGCGGCAGCGGCAGCGACGCGAGCAGGTCGGAGAGCTGGCGCATGGGACCTCCACGCGCCAGCATCCAAGGGGCAGGGACAGCCTCGCGCCTGACGCTGCCCGGAGCTGCCGGGACCTGCCGGCCGCCGGCGGCGGCTCCCGGCTCAGTCCGGGCGGAAGAGGGCCTCGAGGGCCTGCGCCAGGCCCTCGTCCCAGGCCACCTCGCAGGCCCCGGCGTTCTCCTGCACCTGTTCCGGGCGCGTGGCGCCCACGATGACGGCATCGATGCCCGGCTGGTGCAGGCACCAGGCCAGGGCGAGGCGCGCGGACGTGGTGCCGCGCTCGCGGGCCAGCGCAGCGAGGCGCTGCACGCGCTCGAGCGTGCCGGCGGCGAGGTGGCCCTGCATCCAGCGCCCGCGCTCGCGGTCGGCGCCACGGCTGCCCTCCGGCACCTTGCCGGGCGCGTACTTGCCCGTGAGCACGCCCTGCGCCAGCGGCGAGAAGACCACCTGGCCCACGCCCAGCTCGCGGCAGGCGGGCAGCACCTCGGCCTCGATGCCGCGCTCGAGCAGGCTGTAGGGCGGCTGGTTGCTCACCGGCCCGTAGCCGCCGGACTGCCGCGCCAGCGCGAGCGCCTCGCGCACCTGCGCGCCCGTCCACACCGACACGCCCCAGGCCAGCGCCTTGCCCTGGCGCACGGCGTCCTCGCAGGCGCGCACGGTCTCCTCCAGCGGCACCTCCGGGTCGAAGCGGTGGCACTGGAACAGGTCCACGTACGAGGTGCCCAGCCGGCGCAGGCTGGCCTCCAGCGACTCCAGCACGTGCTTGCGCGACAGGCCGCGGTCGTTGGGCCCGGGGCCCGTGGGCCAGAAGGCCTTGGTCATCAGCACCACGTCCTTGCGCGGCACGCCGGCCAGCGCCTTGCCCAGCGCCACCTCGGCGGCGCCCTGCGCGTAGACGTCGGCCGTGTCGAAGGACTGGATGCCCGCCTCCAGCGCCGCGCGCACGCAGCGCGCCGTGGCCGCCTCGTCCACGCTGCTGCCGAAGGTGAGCCACGAGCCCAGGATCACCTCGCTCACGCGCGTGCCCGAGCGACCCAGCCGGCGATACTTCATCGTGCTCCCTCCATGCGCCGCAGCAGCAGCGGCCAGCCCTCGTGCTCGACCTGCAGGCGCCCGTCGCCGTCCAGCGTGGCGGCCAGCGGCGTGCGGCCCGTGCCCTGCGGCAGCAGCGCGAGGCCCTGCTCGCCCCACGACCACGTGCCCTCGAGGTCGCGCGCGACGTAGCCCTGCGCCAGCGGGCGCTGCATGGCCAGCGACCACGTGCCGTCGGCGCGCAGCTCGAGCGTGGCCTCCAGCCGCGCGGCCAGCGCCTCGACGCGCGCGCGCATGCGGGCGTGCGCCTCGGCAGGCAGGCCCAGCAGCATGCGCGCGGCCTGGGCCTCGAGCGTGCCCTCGCGCTCCAGCGTCCAGCGGACGGCCACCTCGGCCGCACGCGCGGCGCGGGGATCGCTGCCCGGGGCGCGCACGCGCTCGTCGAGCGTGGGCGCCAGCAGCCGCTCCAGCACGGGCAGCTGCGCCTCGTCGTCCACGCGCAGCCGGATGCGCAGGAAGCGGCGCCGCGCCTGCACCACGAGCGTGCGCGCGCGGCCCGCGCCCGTCAGCAGGGCCGGGCGGCCCGCGAAGCGCGCCTCGCCCACGGCCGCCACGGGCAGCTGCTGGCCCTGGTCGGCCAGCGCCGACAGCGTGGCCTGCAGGCCGGGCCCGCTGACGACCACCTGCGTGCGCCGCGCCTCGGCCGTCCAGCCCGGCGGCAGGCCGTAGAGCTCGATGCCGCTGGGCACGTGCAGGAACCAGCGCGCGGGCTGCTCGCCCGCCAGCGACTGGCCCGCGTCGTCGGCCTCCAGCGCCAGGCGCACGCCATCTTCCTCCAGCGCCGTGCAGCGCAGGGCGAGGCGCCCGTCCACGCGCGCGCTGGCCACGCCGGGATGGGACGCGGGATCGTCGGGATGGCCGAAGAACAGGTAGCGCGCCGCAGGCTCGACCTCGCCCGTGGTGGGGTCCACGCCGATCCACGCGCCCACCCACGCCTCGGCCCAGGCGTGCCCGCCCCAGTCGCTGCCCACGCACACCCAGCCGCTGCAGCGCCGCGCCGGGATGCCCGCGGCGCGGCACAGCGCGACGAACAGCAGCGCGTGCTCGCTGCAGTCGCCCTTGCGCTGCGCGAGGATGTCGAGCGCAGAGCCCTGCGCCACCTCCAGGCTCTCCTTCTCCAGCGACTCGAACACCCAGCGCGCGAGCCGGCCCACGGCCGTGCGCGCGTCGCCGGCCCCGTCCACGGCCTCGCGCGCGGCGGCGCGCAGGTCGGGGTGGCCGCAGGGCATCAGCGGCGGGGGCTCGAGCTCGCGCGCGAAGGGCGCGGGGTCGATGGGCAGCGGCGTCGTCGTGCCCGGCGCGGCATGGCGCGCCAGCAGCGCCTCGATGCGCCAGCGCCCGTCGGCCGCGCGCTGCGGGGCGCCCACCGTGCCCCACGGCGAGGCGGGCAGGTCGGGCAGCTTGCGGGCCGGGTCGTCCTCCAGCAGCAGCTCCACCCACAGCCGGTCAGCGCTCATCACGCGCTCCAGCGGGGGCTGGCTGCGCACGGTGATGGCGAAGGAGGGCGGGCGCGCGCCCAGCTGCTGCGCGCGCTCGGCGCTCGCGCGGCGCTGCGCATAGCCGGTGTCGGACAGGCTCTGCACGAACACGCCCTGCGCGTCCAGCCACAGCCAGGTCTCGCTGCCCGTGTCCGGCTCGCGCACCACCACCTTGAGGCAGTCCACGGGGCCGGCCTCGCCCTCCACGGCCTCGCGGCCCAGCACCTCGATGCTGCTGGTGCGCACGCGGCGGCCGGCCACGTCCAGCTCGCGCAGCGGCACGCGCTCGCCCACGGCCAGCGTGCCCGCCTGCACGCGCGCCGACAGGCACGCCTCCATGTCGGCGCTCACGGGCTGGTCGGTGACGACCTGCGTGCGGTGCTGCTGGCCATCCACCTCCGCCACGTGCTCGTAGCCGGAGCCGGTCCAGCGCAGGCGTTCCTCCGAGCTGCGCCCGCCCTCGTGCACCACGATGCGCTGCTCCCAGAGGCTGCCGTCGAGCCCGCGCTGCAGGTCCACCTCGGTGCGCGCGTCGAAGACGTCGATGGTGCCGGCCATGTCGCGCGCCGTGCGCACGCGCGTCTCGGTGCGGTCGTGCACGGCCGGCTGGCCCTGCCAGGTGCCCGGCGTCCACGTCACCGAGCTCCAGCCCACCTTGCGCCCTGCGCGCAGCAGCTCGTACCAGCGCGTGACGGGCTCGCCCTCGCCCGCGCCCGCGCGCGCTGGGGAGCCGCAGGCCAGCAGCAGCACGGAGGCCAGCAGCGTGCCCACGGCCCAGCGGGCGGGCGGGCGCGGCAGGCAGGCTCGCATCGTCATGCGTCGCGCATGGTATGCGCAGGGCGGTGCAGGGCGGTGCAGGGCGGCGCAGGCGCTGCGCCGGCAGTGCGCAGGTGCCGCGGGCCACGGCCGCCTGCGCCGGGCCGCGGCGGGGCTTGCGCCATGCGCGTGGCGGGGTGGAATGCGGGCATGCCCGGCCTGAGCTCCCCCACGCCGTCGAGGCAGCACGCGCACCGGCGCGCCCGGCCGGCCGGGCTTGCCATGCTGGCCCTCGCCGTGCTCGCCCTGCCGCTGCTGGGCCTGTGCGCCTGCGGCGAGACGGGCGGTGCGCCCGGCGCCGGGCCGGGCACGGCGGCGCCGGCCGCGCCGCGCCCGCCGGCGTGGTGTGCCGCGCGCGACGAGGGCAGCGAGGGCGCGCTGCTGCTGGACGTGAAGGCGGCCTCGGCCTGCCGGCTGCTCGTGCGCATCGTGGGCGTGCCCGAGGGCGTGGCCGAGGAGCACGTGCGCGAGCTGGCCGCCGGCGAGAGCGTGCGCCTGTGGGCCGGGGCCACGTGCGAGGACCGCATGCGGGCGGGCGCGCCCGTGAGCGTGGCCGAGCTGGCCGAGGGCCGCACCGAGCCGTGGCTGGCCACGCTCTCCTACGGCTGGGCCGACGGCAACGGGGGCCGGCGCACGCAGGTGGTGGGCACGCGCCCGGGCCGCGGCAAGGCCGTGGGCACCTGGCTGGCCTCGCCGCCGCGCACCCCCGCCACGCTGGAGTTCGGCCGCGACCTCGACGTGGCCGCCGCGGCCGTGGCCGACGGCGAGGGTCCCTACGTGCTGGAGGGGCGCGAGGAGGGCTCGCGCGTGCGCGGCCCGCGGGAGCCGGGGGCGGGGGACCGTGTGACGCTGCTGCGCATCGTCGTGCGGGCAGAGAAGATGGGCGCGTGAGCGACGACGTGCCCGACACCCCCGATGCCCGCGCGGACGCCCCCGGCCCGGCGCCCGCACCGCGGCCGGCCGTGCGCCGGCCGCGCCTGCGCTCGACGCGCGACGACGGCCGCACGCGCAAGGGCCGGCGCACGCGCGAGCACATCCTCGCCTGCGCCGCGGAGCTGGTGCGCACGCGCGGCTTGCGCGCCACCACCGTCAGCGACGTGGTGGCGGCGGCGGGCGTGCCCAAGGGCGGCTTCTACCACCACTTCGACGGCAAGCAGGCGCTGGGGCGCGAGATCCTCGCGCGCTGGCTGGCCGAGCTGGAGCAGCACCTGCTGGGCTACCTCGCCGCCGAGGAGGGCCCCCCGCCGCTGGAACGCGTCGCGGCGGCGCTCGATGGCTTCCTCACGCAGCAGGAGCAGGGCGAGGCGCGCGGTGGCAGTGCCTTCGGCAACCTCGTCACCGAGCTGGCCGACGACGACGAGGAGTTCCGTGGCCTGCTGGCCGCGGCCTACGGCCGGCTGGTGGGCGCCTTCGCCGCGCCGCTGGAGCGCGCGCGCGCGGCCGGCGACCTGCTGCCCGAGGCCGATGCCGTCGCGCTGGCCGAGTTCCTCGTGGCCGCGCTCGAGGGCGGCATCCTGCTGGCGCGCGTTAACCGCGACGCGGCCGTGCTGGCGCGCGTGCTGCGCGCCGCCGAGGCCCACCTGTGGAGCCTGCGCGCGCGCTGATGCCTGCCGGGGCCCCCGCGCCCGCCGGCTCGTGCGCGCCCCGGGGCGCGCACGGTGCCATGCACGGTGGCATGCACGCTGGCCTGCACGGCAGCGCGCGTGCCGTGGGCGCGCGTGCCCGGGCGGCCCTGCGGGCCGTGGCCCGCCACGCTGCGGCCTTGCCCTGCTGCACCGTGCTGGCAGCCGTCCTGCAGGCCGCTGCGCTGCCGGCCCGCACCCTGCAGGCCGACCCGCCCGCCGCCGCGGGCGAGCCGGCCCGGCCGCTGGAGGCGTGGCTGGTGCACGAGGACAGTTCCGTGCGCGCGCTGCAAGCCTTCGAGCTGCGCCGCCGCGAGGCGCCGGGCGCCGTGGCGGCCTGCACGCAGGCCCTCGCGCGCGAGGGCGAGCCACGCGTGCTGCTGCTGCTGCTGGGCGCGCTGGCGGCCCGCGAGCGCGAGGTGCGGGTGCGCGAGGGCGGCGCGCCGCTGGCGGAGGCGCTGCTGGCCCTGCTGGGGCACCCACAGGCCCCCGTCCGCAGCGATGCCCTGGCCTTGCTGGCGCGCCTGCCGCCGCGCCCGCTGGGCGCGGACGCCGCCCGGCTGCGCGGCTGGTGGACGGTGGGCCGCGGCGCGCTGCTCGACGAGCAGGCACGGCTGCGCGCGGCCGCGGCGGCGCCGCCCACGCCGCCGCCCGCCACGGCCGAGGGCGCCACCGTGGAGACGCGCCTGCCGCTGCTGGGCCCCGTGCTCACGCGCCTCGCGCGCGACGGCCTCGAGCTGGTGCTGGTGATCGACGCCACGGGCTCGATGGGCCCGGTGCTGGCCGCCGCCAAGGCCCAGTGCCGCGCGCTGGCGCGCCGGCTGGCGCTGGTGGTGCCGCGCGTGCGGCTGGGGCTGGTCACCTACGACGACGCGGCGCGCGTGCGCGTGCCGCTCACGCCCGACGTGGCGCTGCTCGAGCAGGGCCTCGCCCACGTGGTGGCCGCCGGCGGCGGCGACCTCGAGGAGGGCGTGGACAAGGGCCTGCGCCTGGCGCTGCAGCAGGAGGCCGTGGGCTGGTCGCGCCGCGCGCTGCGCCACGTCGTGCTGGTGGGCGACGCGCCGCCGCACGAGGGCGACGTGCGGCCGCTGCTGCAGCGCCTGGCGGCCGCCGGCGAGGACGACCTCTTCGAGCACCCCGTGGTGGTGCACGCCCTGGGCACCGACCCGCAGGGCGTGCCGCACGTCGGCGCCATCGCGCAGGCAGGCCGCGGCCGGCACCTCACGCTGGCGGGTACCGCGCGGCTGGCCGACGAGATCGCGCTGCTGCCCTTCGGCGCGCAGCACCGGGCGCTGGCCGAGGCCTGGCTCGACGAGCTGCTGCGGCTCGAGGAGCGGCTGGAGGCGGGGCGCTAGCGAGCGCGGCACCCGGCAGCGCGCGAGCCCCGCCCGCGCGCACGCCCTCAGCGGCGCTGCAGGGCCAGCAGCGTCAGGTCGTCGCGCAGCCGGTCGGTGCCGGCGAAGTCGAGCACGGCATCGCGCACGGCCGCCAGCAGGGCCTCGGGGCCGCGCGGCGCGTGCTCGCGCAGCACCTGCTGCAGGCGCTGCTCGCCGAACATGTCCTCGTCCTGCTTGGCGTGCACCTTGTCCTCGCGCGCCGCCTCGGAGGCGCCGTCGGTGTACAGCAGCAGCGTGTCGCCGGGCTCGAGCGTCACGGGCGCGCCGGCCGTGTAGGCGAAGCCCGCGAACACGCCCAGCATGATGCCGCCGCTGCCCAGCAGCTCGATCTCGCCCGTGCCCGCGCGCAGCAGCATGCCGCCCGGGTGCCCGGCATTGGCCCACGTCACCTCGCCCGTGCCCGGGTGCACGGCGCCCAGGAACATGGTCATGAACTTGCCGCGCTCGAGGTCGGGCGTGAGGTTGTCGTTGAGGTGCGTCAGCAGCGCCAGCGGGTCGGCCTCGGTGCGCGCGAAGGCGCGCAGCCAGGCGCGGCCCTGCGCCATCACCAGCGCCGAGCCCAGCCCGTGGCCCGACACGTCGCCCACGCAGAAGGCCAGCCGCCCGTCGGGCAGGTCGATCAGGTCGTAGTAGTCGCCGCTGGCGTCCTCGCACAGCCGGTTCATGCCCGCGGCCAGGATCGTGCCGCTCTCGCGCGCCTGCTGCTCGGGCTGGATCTTGCGCTGGATCTCCTGCGCCAGCGCGATCTCGCGCGCCTGCCGCTCGCGCTCCAGCGCCGAGGCATGCAGCGTGGCGTTCTCGACGGCCAGCGCGGCGTGCACGCTCAGCTGCTCGAGGAAGCGCTCGTCCTCGGGCCCGAAGGTGCCCTGCAGGCGGTTGATGAGCTGGAACACGCCCACCACCTTGCCGCCGCGGTTGCGGATGGGCACGGCCAGCATGGTGCGCGTGCGGTAGCCCGTCTTGGCGTCCCACGAGCGGTCGAAGCGCGGGTCGTCGTAGGCGTCGTCGAGGCGGATGGGCTGGCCCGTGGCGGCCGCCGCGCCGGCGATGCCGCGCCCCACCGGCAGCCGGATGGTGCGGATCTCGGTGGCCTGCAGCACGCGCGACCAGATCTCGCGGCCGTCCTCGCTCAGCAGGTAGACGGTGCCGCGGTCGCTGCCCACGCCCTCGCGCGCGGCCTTGAGGATCAGGCCCAGCAGCTCGTCGAGGTCCAGCGTGGTGTGCAGCGCGTAGGCCGCCTCGTTGAGCTTGCGCTCGCGGGCGAGGTCGGCCTCCAGGCGCGCCAGCCGCTCGCCCGCGCCGTCCGTCACGCGCCCGAGCCCCCCCACGGCGCACGAGGCCAGGCCACGGTGACGCGGCTGCGGATGCCGCCACGGCCGCGGAACTCGCCGCTCACCTCGATGCGCTGCGGCGCCATGGCGGCCTTGAGGTCGTCGAGGATGCAGTTGACCAGCGCCTCGTAGAACACGCCGCGGTCGCGGTAGCCGTGCAGGTAGAGCTTGAGGCTCTTGAGCTCGACGCAGGTCGCGGCGGGCACGTAGCGCACGGAGACGGTGGCGAAGTCCGGGTGGCCCGTCAGCGGGCACAGCGAGGTGAACTCCTCGTGCACGTGCAGGATCTCGTAGGGCCGGCCCGGCTCGGGGTTGGGGAAGGTCTCGAGCACGCTGCGCGCGACCTTGCGCAGGGCAGGCCGGCGGCTGGAGGCGGGACGGCGCGCGCTCATGCCAGGCGCTGCTCCAGCGCCAGCGGCCCCTCGAGGATGCGGTGCACCGGGCACTTGCCGGCGATCTCCAGCAGCCGGGCGCGCTGCGCCTCGTCCAGCGGGCCGGAGAGCGTGATGTGCTGGGCGATGCGCTGCGTGGGGTCGGCGGCGCCCGGCTCGGGCCGCTGCAGGGTCACGTGCACCTGCACGCCCTCCAGCGGGATGCCCTTGCGCTGCGCGTAGAGGCGCAGCGTGATGCTGGTGCAGCCGGCCAGCGCCGAGAGCAGCGCCTGCACGGGCGTGAGCCCGGTGCCGTCGCCGCCGGCGGCCACCGGCTC
Organism: Planctomycetia bacterium; assembly: GCA_046094945.1. Classification (GTDB taxonomy): domain Bacteria; phylum Planctomycetota; class PLA2; order PLA2; family JAEUHO01; genus CAXQZU01. Next base: position 12,446 of record JBJTIJ010000032.1, read on the forward strand.
GTCCATGCGCAGCGTCACGTCGCCCACGCGCGCCTCGACCTGCGACTTGGCCAGCAACCGCGCCTGGACCTCGACCTGCGTGCCTGCCATGGAGCCTCCTGCGTGGGGTGGGCTGCCACCCTACCGGCCCGGCGGCCCGCCATCCGGCCATCTTTGCCAGGTAGGCGGCGCGCCGCCGAGATCCCCAGCGCGAAGGGCAGCTCGAGCACCTCGGGCGGGCGGCAGGAGGTGGCGTCGCAGGCCTGCAGGCAGAGGCGCAGCGCCACGCGCTGCGGGCCGGAGGGTGCGCCTGCCGGCACCTGCACCTCGCCACGCAGCCAGAAGGAACCGGCCCAGCCCTCGGGCTGTGCGCCGCGGGCCGCAGCCGGCGCCGCAGCAGCCGGCGCCGCAGCCGACGGCCCTGCAGCAGGCCACTGCACCGGGCCCAGCGTGACGGGCGCGGGCGCGGCCAGCTCGAGGCGGGCCGCCTGCTGGCCGGCCACGGCCGTCGTGCCGTTGACGTGCCAGCCGTCCTCCACCTCGACGCGCAGCGCCCAGCGCACGCGCGCGCCCGGCGCGGCCTCGGCCTGCTCCATCCAGCCCGCAACACGGAGCACGCCCTGCTGCCGCTGCACGTCGCCCTGCGGGGCCGCGGCGCCGTCCAGTGCCAGGCGCAGCGCCAGTGCACGCCCCAGCGCCACCACGCCGCGCGAGGCCTGCTCGTGGGCCAGCAGCGGCCGGTAGGCGGCCAGGATGCGGTCAGCCGCCGTGCGCCAGCGCGCCTCGCCCGTGGCGTGCCCCAGGCGCAGCAGCAGGTGCGCGCCCGCACCGTTGTCGCTGGGGATGGGGCTGTCCCAAGCCTCCTTGCCGCGCGCGATGAGCGCCTCGTGCGTGCCCTGGGCCGTGGCCCACAGGCCGCCGGCCTCGCGGTCCTCGAAGCGCTCCAGCAGGTCGCCTGCCTGCACCAGCGCCGCCTCGCGCCAGCGCGCCTCGCCCGTGGCCTCGGCGAGGTCCAGCAGGCCCGTGGCCACGTGCACCAGGTCCTCGGCGAAGCCGGGGATGGCCGGGCCGCTCTCGCGCGGGAAGCGCAGCAGGCGCCCGTCGGCGCCGCGGTGGCGCTCGAGCAGGTGCGCGGCCAGCGCGCGCCCCTCGTCGAGCCAGCGCGGCTCGCCCAGCGCACGGCCGGCCCCGGCCAGCGCCGAGAGCAGCAGGCCGTTCCACGAGGCGATCACCTTGTCGTCCAGCCCGGGCTGCGGGCGCGCGTCGCGCGCCACGCGCAACCTCTCCAGCAACGGGTCCAGCCGCGCGTGGAAGGCCGCGGGCTCCAGCCCCAGCGCGTGGGCCGTCTCGGCCAGCGGGCGCGCCAGCCGCGGGATGGAGGTGCCGGTGGCCTCGCCGGTGGCCTCCTCGGCGTAGTTGCCCGCCGGCGTGATGTCGAGCGCCGCGCAGGCGAAGGCGGCCTCGGCCGCCGGCAGCACGGCCTCCACCTGCGCCGGCGTCCAGGTGTAGGTGAGCCCCTCGTGGCCCTGCGTGTCGGCGTCCAGGCTGCTGGCGAAGCCGCCGCCGGGACGCTTGAGCTCGCGCACCATCCACGCCAGCGCGCGACGCGCCGCGCGCGCGAAGCGCGCCTCGCCCGTGGCCGCGTGGAAGGCGGCGCAGGCCTGCACCAGCAGGGCGTTGTCGTAGAGCATCTTCTCGAAGTGCGGCACCAGCCAGGTGGCGTCGGTGCTGTAGCGGTGCCAGCCGCCACCGGCCTGGTCGTGGATGCCGCCCTCGTCGAGGGCCTCCAGCGTGCGGCGCGCCATGGAGAGCGACTCGCGGTCGCCCTGCTCGACGAGGAAGCGGAGCTCGCTGTGCGGCGGGAACTTGGGCCGCCCGCCGTAGCCGCCGTGCCGCGGGTCGAAGGCGCGCGCCAGCGCCGCTGCCAGGCGCAGCACGATCTCGCGGTCGCTGCCCCCGGCCGGCGGCAGCTGCAGGCCGGCGGCCGACTCGCGCACGCGCCCGGCCAGCATGCTGGCCTGCTGCTCCACGGCCTCGCGGCGCGTGTCCCACGCCTCGCGCACGCGGCGCACCAGCTCCTGCAGGTGCGGGCGCGGGTAGTAGGTGCCGCCGTGGAAGGGACGCCCGTCGGGCGTGAGGAACACCGTCATCGGCCAGCCGCCGCGGCCCGTGAGCATCTGCACGGCCGCCATGTAGGTGCGGTCGAGGTCCGGGCGCTCCTCGCGGTCCACCTTCATGCACACGAAGGCCTCGTTGAGCAGCGCTGCCGTGGCCTCGTCCTCGAAGCTCTCGTGCTCCATCACGTGGCACCAGTGGCAGGCCGCGTAGCCGATGGAGAGGAAGATGGGCTTGCCCTCGCGCGCCGCGCGCGCCAGCGCCTCGGGCCCCCACGGCCACCAGTCCACCGGATTGGTGCGGTGCTGGCGCAGGTAGGGGCTGCGCTCGCCCGCCAGCCGGTTCTCGGGCCGCGGAGCCGTCGGTGCAGGCGGAGCAGGCGGCACGGGCTCTCCGGGGGGCGCTGCGCCGGTGACGCGCGAGGCACCGCCGCCGAGGGCCAGCAGCACGAGGGCCAGGCGCGCGAGGCGGTGCATGCGTGCCGCCGGACAGTACGCGGCCCACGCACGGCGTGCCGTGGAAAGCACGGCGGCCGCCGTCCCGGGGGACGGCGGCCGCAGGGCTGGCTGGGGCCGGGCGCCAGGCGCGCCCGGTGCCGGCGCGTGCGCCTACTTGGCGGGCGCGGGCTCGACGGGAGCCGGGGCCGGCTGCGCGGGCTCCACCGGGAGCGGGGCCGGCGCGGGCGCCGGGGGCTCGCCGGCCGGCGGCGCGGGCGCAGGCGTGGGATCCTCCACCGGCAGCGGCGCCTCGGGCAGCGTGCCCGAGGGCGGGGCATCCTCCACCACCGACGGCGGCGGCAGCACGGGGGCCTCGGCGCCGCCGGCGGGGGCGGGCAGCGCGCACTCGCTGGTGCGGCGCCACTCCCAGCGGGCGGGGCTCACCTCGACCTCGCGCGTGCGCACGTCGAACACGGCGGGCACGTCCACCTTCTTCATGTAGCCCTCGGTGACCACCACCGTGCGCGCCTTGGGCTCGGTGACGGCCGGGATGACCTCCTCGCGGAAGGTCTCGGGCTTGACCAGGAAGCGCGTGACGCGGTCCTCGTACTGCGCCGGGATGGTCACGAGCGTCCAGCACTCGCCCACCTGCTCGCCCTGGCCCAGCTGCTTGGGCGAGCACTCGACCTTGCGCCACTCGGTCTTGGCGTCGCACACGAGCACCTTCTCGACGCGGTCCTCGTACACCGCCGGCACCGGGATGCGGCGGATCTCCTCGGCCTTGACCACCACCTGCTCGGTCACCTCTTCCGTGACCGGCGGCACCCACTCCTCGCGGCAGGTGGGCGGCGTCACCAGCACCTGCTCGGAGAGGGTCTGCGTCACCGCGGGCACGCGGATGTAGCACCACACCTCGCCCTCGAGGGCCTCGGGCGGGCGCATGCTCTCGTCCGGCACCGGCTCCACGAAGGTGGGCACCGCGCAGGGCGAGCCCTGCGCCAGCGTCGTGGGCGGGGCCACCAGGCTGGTGCGGCTGCCCGTGCAGGCCGCCAGCGGGGTCACGAGGCAGGCCGCCAGCAGCGCGGCCAGCGAGGGACGGATCGTCATGGGTTCCTCCAGCGAGTCGGGGACGGCCACGCGGGGCGTGGGCCGGACCCGGGATCTTGCCGCCAGCGCAGGGGCTGGGGCAGCGCTGCGCAGGGCTGCGCAGTCACCTCTCCCCCCATCCATCGGCTGGCCTGCGACGGCGCCACAGCCCCGCGATGCGAACAACATGCGAAGGGCGTCGCCTCCCCCGCCGGCACGCCAGGACGGGGCACCTGCAACGGGCGCCGGCACAGGGCGCGTGCCCCGGGCGCGTGACACGGGCGCGTGACGCGGGCGCCTGGCACCCGCGCCGCAGCCCAAGGCCGCGCGCGGGGGCGCCCCGTTGCACGGGCGAGATGGTGCCGGGAGCGGGAGTTGAACCCGCAAGGCCTTTTACGGCCGCTAGGCCCTCAACCTAGTGCGTCTGCCAGTTCCGCCATCCCGGCTGGGCTGGGGGGACGCCGACCGTAATGCGGCCCCCACCCAAGTCAAGCCCGCCCGCACGGGAGACGGCACGGGAGACGGCACCGGCGCGCCGGTCCGCACGTGCCGGTGCGCACGCGCGCGGCCCCGGGTGCGACGGCTCAGGGCGCGCGCGGCGCGCCCTCGTCGCGGAACACGCCCACCACCTCGGCGGCCAGCCGCTCGCCGTCGGCGGCCAGCACCAGGCCCGCGCTGCGGATGCGGCGCCAGCCCAGCAGCTGCTGGCGCCACTCCTCGAGGAACTCGGGGTAGCGCTCCATCCAGGCCTGCTTGCCCTTGCGCACCTCGGCCTGCACCGCCTCGTACTGCTGGTCGCTGAGCGAGGCGCCGCCGTAGCGCTTGACCAGCTCGGTGCGCAGCTCGATGGCGCGCGAGCGCGGGTCGCGCTCCTGCCACGCCCACCAGTTGCGCAGGTCCCACAGGAAGCCGCGCGGGCCGCCGGCAGGGTCGGGGTCGCCGGCGCGCGGCGCGCTGGCCGGCACGCGCGTGAGCTTCTCCACGTCCACGAACACGGCCAGGTGGCCGCGCGGCGGCAGCGCCTCCATGGTCACGCGGTAGGTCGGGTCGGCCGACAGCGCCGGGTGGGCCTTGGGCTCGGCGAAGGTGTCCAGCACGCGCAGGAAGTAGTCCTCGTGGCTGGCCAGCAGCAGCTTGTCCTGCACCAGGATGTAGGCCGGTCGGTAGAGCTGGAGCTCGGCCAGCTCCTGGCCGCGCGCGAACTTCAGGCGCGTGTAGGTGAAGCCCTTGTAGGTGGCGCGCTCGAGCTGCTTGCTGAAGCCCAGCAGGTGCACGCGCTCGGCCAGGAAGCGGTCCACCTCCTCGGGCGAGGCGCCCTTGCGCAGCGTCACCAGCACGGCCAGCGCCGGCTCGGCGTCGTAGGGGCGCTGCTTGTCGTCGTTGGCCTCGAAGGCGGGATAGCGCGCCTCGTCGTAGAGCCGCGAGAGGCGCCCCAGCGCCAGCGTGAAGGCATCGCCCAGCCGCTCGGCCACGTCGCGCAGGAAGGCGTCCATCGAGGTGTACATCGCGCTCTCGCGCATGTTGTCCGACCACAGGCGCCGCTGCTCGGGCGAGAGGATGCCGTCGTGCACCGCGTTGAGCAGGTGCATGGCGTCGGTGCGCAGGTGCACCACCGCGAAGGTGTCGGCCGCCGGCAGGTAGCCGCTCAGGCCCCCGTCGCGCAGGTCCAGCCCGGGGCGGCGGTAGTTCTCCTGCACGCCCTCGCCCAGCCCGCGCGGCGCCAGGCGGATGGAGGCCCGGCCCGCCAGCAGGTCGGGGCTGGCCAGCGCGAGGTGGCCGTTCATGCGGTCGAGGGCCTGGATGCCCAGGAACCACTTGAACAGGCGCGCGTTGCTGCCGCCGGCCTCCAGCAGCCGCTCGAGGTAGGGCTTGAGGTCCTGCAGGTCGATGGCCGCGCGCAGCGAGCCCTCGGGCGCCTCCAGGCTGAAGCCGGGCCGCTCGGCGAAGGCCTCGCCCGTGGCGCCGCTGCGCCCCAGCGCGGCCGCCTGCGCCACCAGCGGCAGGCTGTTGCCGGCCACCAGCACGTCGCGCACGCGGGCCAGGTAGACGGTGTCCTCGGGCGTCATCACGAAGCCGTCGCCGCAGGTGGAGCGGGCGCGCACGTCCGAGACGCGCACGCCCGGCAGCAGCACCTTGAGCACGCCGGGCTCGTCGGTGGGCGTGATGCTGACGCCCGACTGCGCCTTCACCTGCTCGCGCACGAAGCCATGCTCGAGGGCCGCCAGCGCCGCGCGCACCTTCCACGACACGCGCAGCAGCACCATGGCCTCGCGCCACGAGGGCGGCGAGGGCAGGCGCGCATCGCGGCACCAGCGGCCCGCGGCCACCACCTCGCCGGGCAGCAGGTCGTCGTGCAGGCTCACGTGCAGGAAGCCCAGCGGCAGCTGCGCGTTGATGCGCGCCTCCTCGGCCTGCACGCGGTCCAGCAGCGGCAGGACGCGCTCCTCCACCAGCCGGCCCAGCGGGGGCACCAGCGGCGCCTCGCGCAGGTTGCGCTGCAGCCAGCCGGTGGCGGCCACCTCGTCCCACGAGCCGCGCACGAGGAACTGGGCGCTGGCCGGCACCAGCGCCTCGACGCTCCCCTGCCGGCCCTCCAGCGGCCAGTGGCACAGCCAGGTGAAGGCGGCCACGCCCAGCAGCGCCAGCACCAGCACGGCAGCCAGCAGGATCTTCAGCAGGCGGCGCAGCACGTGGGCAGGGGCTCCGGGACGCGGGCGAGCCTACCGCCCGCACGCGGGGCTGCCATGCGGCGCCTTGCGGCCCGGGCGCCCCGCCACGCTTGGACGCATGCGCGGCGCGCCCCTTCCCGCCGTGGTGCTCCGCCGGCCGCCCGCTTGCGTGTACGCTCGCCCCCCATGCCCTCGTACGCGCGCCACGCCGGCCACCTCGCCGAGTCGGAGACCCTGGTCATCGCGGCCAAGGCCAACGCGCTGCGCGCGCAGGGCATCCGCGTGGCGCCCTTCGCCGCCGGCGAGCCCGACTTCCCCACGCCGGCCCATGTCTGCGAGGCGGCCGTGGCCGCCATCCGCGCCGGCCGCACCAAGTACACGCCCAACGCCGGCATCCTGCCGCTGCGCGAGGCGGTGGCCGCGCGCATGCGCGCGCGCGGCTTCGCCGGCATCACGCCCGAGCACACGCTGGTGAGCGTGGGCGCCAAGGGCGTGCTCTACCTGGCGCTGCAGGTGCTGCTCGAGGAAGGCGACGAGGCCGTGGTGCCCAGCCCCTGCTGGCTCTCCTACGGCAAGATGATCGAGGCCGCCGGCGCGCGCGCCGTCTACGTGCCCACGCGCCCCGAGGAGGGCTACCAGCTCGACCCGCAGCGCCTGGCCGCCGCGCTCACGCCACGCACCAAGGCCATCCTGGTCAACAGCCCCGGCAACCCCACGGGCGCCGTGCTGGCCGACGAGGCGCTGCGTGCCGTGGGCCGCCTGGCCGTCGAGCGCGGCATCCCGGTGGTGAGCGACGAGATCTACGAGGACCTCACCTACGCCCCGGCCCGCCACCGCTCCTTCGCCGAGCTGTGCCCCGAGGCCCGCGACCTGACCCTGGTGGTGAGCGGCGTCTCCAAGGCCTATGCCATGACCGGCTGGCGCATCGGCTACGGCGCCGGGCCGCGCGAGCTGGTGCAGCGCATGGTGCGCCTGCAGAGCCACGCGCTCTCGGCCCCGCCCGACATCTGCCAGGCGGCCGCGCTGGCGGCGCTCACCGGGCCGCAGGACGAGGTCGAGGCCATGCGCAAGGTCTTCGAGCGCCGCCGCGACCTGCTCTACGCCGGCCTCTCCGCCCTGCCGGCCCTGTCGTGCCGGCGCCCCGACGGCGCCTTCTACGCGTTGCCCGACGTCTCGCGCTGGTACGGCCTGCGCTGGCAGGGCCAGCCCATCGGCAACGCCACGCAGCTGGCCGCGCTGCTGCTCGAGCACGCGCGCGTGGCGGTGGTGCCGGGCGACCCCTTCGAGGCGCCCTATGCCATCCGCTTCTCGTACGCCTGCTCCGAGGCCGACATCGCCGAGGGCCTCGAGCGCGTGACGGCCTTCGCGCGCAGCCTCGCCTAGCTGGCGCAGCCGGGACGGGCGGGCGCAGCCAAGGCGGGCGCACGCGCAGGCGCGCCGGGCTGCTGCGGCCGCGGCCCCTAGAGGGCCGCCAGCACCATGTCGCCCAGCTCGTCGGTCTTGTGGGCACCGGCGGAGAGCGACTTCACCTTGCCGCCCTCGAGCACGGCGCGCACGGCCTTGCCCACGCGCGCGGCGGCCGCCGGCTCGCCGACGTGGTCCAGCAGCATGCGCACGGCCTCGATGGTGGCCAGCGGGTTGGCGCTGTTCTGGCCGCGGTACTTGGGCGCCGAGCCGTGGATGGGCTCGAACATGCTCACCTTGCCGGGGTGGATGTTGCCCGAGGCCGCGATGCCCATGCCGCCCTGCACCATGGCGCCCAGGTCGGTGAGGATGTCGCCGAACAGGTTGGGCGTGACCACCACGTCGAACCACTCCGGGTTCTTCACCATCCACATGCAGGCCGCGTCGATGTAGGCGTGGTCGGTCTCCACGCCGGGATGCTCGCGCGCCACCTCGGCGAACACGCGGGTCCAGATGTCCTGCGCGCGGATGGCGTTGGCCTTGTCCACCAGCGTCACCTTGGGCTTGCCGCCCTTGTTGCGCTTGCGGGCCAGCTCGAAGGCGTAGCGGATCACGCGCTCGACGCCGTTGCGCGTGTAGATCATCTCGGCGATGGCCACCTCGTGGGGCGTGCCCTTGCGGTGGATGCCGCCCAGGCCGGCGTAGGCGTCCTCGGTGTTCTCGCGCACGACGATCATGTCGATGTCGGCCGGGCCCTTGCCCTTGAGCGGGCACAGGTCGGCGCTGTAGAGCTTGATCGGGCGCAGGTTGACGTACAGGTCGAAGGTCTGGCGCACGCCCCAGATGATGGCGCGCTCGAGCAGGCCGGTCTCGATGCGCGGGTCGCCGATGGCGCCCAGCAGGATGGCCTCCTTGGTGCCCATCTCGCGCAGCACCTCGGCCGGCATGGCCTCGCGCGTCTTGAGGTAGTGGTCGGCGCCGTGCGGGTAGGTGGTCTTGTCGACCGTGAAGCCTTCCTTGTGCGCCACCGCGTCGAGCACGCGCAGGCCCTGGGCCACGACCTCCTCGCCGATGCCGTCGCCGGGCAGGACCGCGATCTTGTGCGTGCGCATGGGGACCTCCGCGCCGCCGGGCGCCGGGCCCGGGGGCGCGCAGCCTACACGCCCGCGCGGCCGCTTTCACGCGGCGGGGCAGGCGCCGCAGCAGGTCAGCGCGCGGCGCCGGCCGTGGCCCGGGCGAAGAGGCCCGGCCGCCAGGCCGTGATGTGCCCGGTGACGGCCGAGGCCGCCACGGTCAGCGGCGAGGCCAGGTAGAGGCGCCCGGGGCCGCTGCGCCCCTTGAAGTTGCGGTTGATGGCCGACACCGTCACCTGGCTGGGACGGTCCGAGACGCCCGGGCCGCAGCCGATGCAGGCCCCGCAGCCGGGGTGGATGACCTCCACGCCCGTGGCGCGGAACACGTCGAGGTAGCCGCGCTCGCGCGCGTACCGCTCGACGTCGGCGCTGCCGAACTGGATGAAGAACTGCACGCCGGGCGCCACGCGGCGGCCCGCCTGCTGCGCCTCGCGCATCACCTGCGCGTACATGTCCAGGTCGTCGCGCTTGCCGGCCGTGCACGAGCCGCCGTAGGCGATGTCGATGCGCACCTCGCCCAGGCTGCGCACCAGCGCGCCGTTGGTGGGGTCGCTGGGGATGCCGTGGTCGGGATCGCCCGGGTGGGCCACCATCGGCTCCAGCGCCGCCAGGTCGATGACGTGCACGCCGCCGTCGTAGCGCGCGCCCGGGTCGGGCCGCACCAGCCGCGCGCGCAGCGCCGCCGCGTCGGCCCCGGGGCGGCGCGCCAGGATCCACTGCACCGTGGCCTCGTCGCCCTCGCACATGCCGCTGCGCGCCGAGCACTCGGTGGCCATGTTGGCCAGCGTGGCGCGCTCGTCCATCGACAGCGCCGCCAGGCCCGGCCCGCCGAACTCCATCGCGCGGTCCAGCGTCAGCTGCGGCTTGGCGTGGTGCAGCAGGATGTGCAGCATCACGTCCTTGGCCGTCACGCCCGGGCGCAGCGTGCCCACCAGCTCGAAGCGGATCGACTCGGGCACCTTCACCAGCGTCACGCCGCTGTGGATGAGCGCCGCGTACTCGGTGGCCCCCACGCCGTAGGCCAGCGCGTTGCTGCCGCCGCCCATGCAGGTGTGGCTGTCCGTGGCCTGGATCAGGTCGCCGGGATCGATGAAGGCCTCGCGCGCCACCTGGTGGCAGATGCCGGGCGAGGTGCCGTCGCGGGCGCTGTAGTCGCGCACCCCGGTGTGGCGCTGGAACTCGCGCTGCTTGTCGCGCAGCACCTGGATCTCCTTGCCGTAGGGCGCCATGGCCGGCACGCCGTCGGCGTAGATCACGTGGTCCTCGAAGACCGCGAACTTGCTCGGGTCCTTCACGCGGTAGGCCGGGCCGAACTCCTGCTTGAGGAACTCGTGCACCTGCGCGGTGGTGAACTCGTGGCTGTAGCCGCCGTCCACGCGGCACACGATGCTGTCGCCGGGCCTGACGAAGGCCGTGTCGCCGCCGGCGCGGTGCGCGGCCAGCACCTTCTCGGTCATGGTCATGGGCCGCTGGGCCGTGCCCGTGCCGTGCAGGTGGATGCGGCCCTCGTCCACGCTCTTGCTGAAGGCGAACAGGCCGCCGGCGCGCACGATGGCCTGCGTCTGCTCGTCGTAGCCGCGCATGAAGTCCTCCAGCGGGACCTCCTCGCCGGCCTGCAGGCGCGCGAGCACGTCGTGGCCCGCCATCAGCACGCCCTGGTTGATGTTGTTGCGCGCGTGGATGGGCGCGAAGGAGGCGGCCACGGCGATGCGGATGCCGCTCCACTTCTCGGCCTGCACCGCCGTCTCGCGCGACGAGCCCACGCCCTTGCGCAGGCCCGAGACGATCACCTCGAAGCCGCCGTCCATCAGCGCGCGCGTGGGGAACAGGCGCGCCCCGTCCACCACCAGCCCGGCGTAGGCGTCCAGCGCCAGGTCCTCGGGCCGGTGGCGGAAGCACACCCACGCCGGGGTCATGGCGTCGGTGTTGATGTCGTCCAGCAGGTCGGCCACGCGCAGGTCCTGCATGCGCAGGTCCAGCGTGCCGGCCAGCTGGCGCCGGATCAGCTCCGGGTCCTTGGCCAGGAACAGCACGCGCTTGCCCGGCGTGAGCCGGATGCGCGCGGGCGGGGGCCCGGTGACGACCTTGGGGGCGGGCTTGCTCATCGCGCCAGAGTATGGGGCGCGCCGACGGGGGCCGCCACCCCCCGGCAGCCCGCCGGGGCGCGCCGTGCGCCCGCCGCGCGGGCCGAGCGGGCTGAGCTGGCCGAGCGTCCGCCGCTCAGCGCCGGCGGGCGGCGGGCCGGGCCAGCACCGCGGCCAGCTCGGCGTAGAGGTGCACCGCGCCGCGGCAGGCCTTCTCGAAGTCGGGGATCAGCAGGCTCTCGTCCTCGGCGTGCGCGTTGCACGCCGGGTCTTCCAGGCCCACCAGCAGCGCCGGCACGCCGCCCAGCGCGCGCGCGAAGGGCTTGACGAAGGGGATGGAGCCGCCGGCGCCGATCTCCACCGTGGCGCGGCCGTAGCCGGCCGAGAGCGCGCGGCGCGCGGCCGCGAAGGCCGGGTGGCGCGTGTCGGTGCTCCACGCCGCGCTGGCCGTCATGCGCTTGACGTCCAGGCGCAGGCCCCACGGGCAGTGCGCCGCGAGGTGCGCGACGAGGGCATCCTGCACGGCACGCGGGTCCTGCCCGGCCACGATGCGCACGCCGATGCGGCAGCGCGCCGAGGGCACGATCTGGTTGCTGGAGCCCTCCACGGGCGAGGCCTCCAGTGCGGTGATGGCCACCTGCGGCTCGTACCACTGCGCCGCGTAGACGCCCGCGCCGCCGCGCGCCAGCAGGCGCAGGCCGGGCACGGCGCCCGCATCGCGGCGCAGCTCGCGCTCGCTGTAGGGCAGGCGCGCCAGCGCGCGGCGCTCGGCCGCCGTGGGCTTGCGCGCCCCGGCCCGGCAGCCGGCCACCGCCAGGCTGCCGTCGGCGCGCGTGAGCGTGGCCAGCAGGCGCGCCATGCCCATCACCGGGTCGGGCACGGGCCCGCCCCAGAAGCCGCTGTGCAGCGCGTGCGCGTAGCCCGTGAGCTCGACCTCCACCTTCACCAGCCCGCGCAGCCGCGTCGTGAGCGAGGGCAGGCCCGCCACCAGGTTGCTGGTGTCGGTGAGCACGATGGCATCGGCCTGCAGCCGGCGCGCGTAGCGGCGCAGGAAGGCCTCGAGGTGCTCGGAGCCGATCTCTTCCTCGCCCTCCACCACGAACTTGAGGTTGCAGGGCAGCGTGCCGGCGCCCTCCAGCCAGGCGCGGATGGCCGCCACGTGCACCAGCAGGCCGGCCTTGTCGTCCACCACGCCGCGCCCGGAGAGCCGGTCGCCGCGGCGCGTGGGCTCGAAGGGCGGGCTGGTCCAGCGCCGCGGGTCGCCCGTGGGCTGCACGTCGTGGTGGGCGTAGAGCAGCAGCGTGGGCAGGCGCGGGTCGACCTGCCGCTCGGCCAGCACGTAGGGGTGCGCGCCCGGCACCTCCACCACCTCGACGCGCTGCATGCCGGCCTCGCGCAGCAGGTCGGCCGCGCAGCGGGCGCTGGCGCGCACGTCGCGGTCGGGCACGGGCCGCGCCGAGATGCTGGGGATGCGCGCGATGCGCACCAGGTCCTGCAGCGTGCGCGCCCGCGTGCTCGCGAGCCGCTCCAGCGCCCGGCGCGTGCCCGGGTGCGCCGCGCCTGCGCCTGCGCCTGCGCCTGCGACTTCGCCCGTGCCCATGCCGGTGCCACGCGTGCGCGCCCCGCGCACGCGGCCCACGCTGCGCCCCCTGCTCGAGGTGCTGGACGAGCCGGAGGTGCTTGAGGTGCGCGAGGTGCGCGAGGTGCGGGAGGTGCGGGAGGCGGGACGCGACGTGCGGCGGCGGGTGCTCATGGCGCCCCCCTACCGCACCCGCCGCCTGCGCACCACTTCCGCGCGGCCCCACCCAACGCCTGGGCCGAGTAGCGGGTGCCTGACCCACTTTCACCACCCAGCCCAACCCCGTCCATCCGGCCGCTCCTCAACGCGCCCTTGGCCCCACGCGCCCCGAGCCCGGTGCCGCCCTCCTAGCCGCCACCGCCCTGCCAGCCCCGCGGCCTCCCCTCCCCGCCTGCCTGGCTCGCTGGGTAGCGGGTGCCTGACCCACTTCCACCGCGCCCATCCCCCTGCGTGAGTTGCCTCGCGGGCCGGGTGGCCTCGGGCGGCA